>NZ_JBLKRU010000034.1:0-89934 GCF_047608185.1 Caballeronia eucalypticola | reverse complement strand
GGCATGCGCGTGGGACCTATCCTGCACTGGCTGCACACGGCCTCGACCCAGGCGCTGACGTGGTATGGCTCGCACCGCACGCGTGGCCGCGAAGCACTGGACAGCTTCGGCATCCTGCCCTTATTTACCGGGGTCGCGGTGCACGACGGCTGGGTGCCTTACACCTACTACGACTGCGAGCATGCGTTATGCAACGCGCATCATATGCGTGAGTTGATCGGGGTATGGGAATCCACCCAGCAGCCCTGGGCCGAACACATGCTCAAGCTGCTGCGCCAGGCCAAGCGCGAGGTCGATCACAGCATCGCCAGCGGCCATACGAGCTTGAACCACACGCGCACAAACCACTATCAGCGACGCAGCCGCGCCTTGATCAAGCAAGGCCGTAAGCTTAACCCGCAGCAGGCTCGTGACCCGACGCGTCAAGATGTGCGCGGCAGAATCAAACAAAGCGAAGCCTACAATCTGTTGGGCCGGCTCGAGCGTCATGCCAAGCAAGTGTGGCGCTTTATCGCCGACCATCGCGTCCCATTTGACAATAACCAAGCCGAACGCGATATCAGAATGCCCAAGCTCAAACAAAAGGTGTCGGGGTGCTTCCGCACCGCGCGCGGACTTCAGGCGTTTTGCATCATCCGATCGTATCTGGCTACCCTGCGCAAACAACGTCGCCCGCTCATGGCCGCGCTCGCTCTCAGCTTCGCTGGACACGTTCCCTCGCCTTTAGCTGCTGACTAGTTACCTTTGGACAAAGAAATGACGTGCCGCCACGCGCAGTGGCTAATAGTGATAAAGAAAACAGCTAACCTAAGCAGACCACTAACCCCGAAAGCACCAACCCGGCAATGAACCAGACCGCTAACGCCAGAACCCGTGCTACCGGGCATTGACCCCGACCGCTAACGCAAGAACCGACCACCCATAAATCAACCCCGCCCACTATCCCCAAAACCGCCAGACCCTTAAACCCCGTCCACCGGCGCGAGCAAAAAAAACCGGCGAATTAGGCAAAAAAAAGGCCGCTCCAACCTTCGTTGGAAACAGCCTCTTCCATTCAACCCGAAAAACTCATAAGAACAAATCGAGTCTCAAAGATTCAAGCCCGCCGCCGCACGACCAACCCCCAAATAAACAGCAAGACGATAGCGCCGACGATCGAGGCAATCCACCCTGCAGCCTGCCTTCGTGATACCAGCCGAGTGCACGGCCGGCATAGCCTGCTACAAGCGAACCGGCAATGCCCAGCACGATGGTCATGATCCAACCCATGCTGTCGTCGCCTGGTTTGATCGCTCGCGCAATCAGACCAATGATTCCCCCAATAATAATGGTACCGATAATTGAAAACATGAAGATTCCTCCGTTGTGTTAGCGAAAGTTGGCAAATCGCCCGGATTATCCGGGGCGCACGCCGGCGCACATGCGCGCGACACGCCTGCAACAAAAACGGCAGACGGCGTGCAATGTGCCCGTCGAGTAGACCGATCGGCCAGCGTGTGGGCATTTTCGACGATGCCGCGGCTTCTTGCAGGTTAAAATTCGTCGCTTAGGCACTCTGCAACACCCGCGTGCTCCCACACCGTTTCATGCAACTCGAGCTTCTTATTCTCATGACCGATTCAGACTCCGATCTCCAACCCGCCGAAGACACCACGCTCCACGAAGCCCGCCTATGGCGCGACGACGGCTGGACCGCGAAGGTGATCAAGAACGAAGATGACGACGGCTGGGCAGTCGAGATGATCAAGGACGGCGAAGCCGAACCAGCGCTCACCGGTCCCTGGACCATGGGCCGCGACAAAAAGAACCCAAAGCCGCTGGATCCGAACGCGTTCCGCACGCTGATCAAGACGGCGTCCGAAGTATTGCGCCGGCACGAGCAACAGCTTCACGCCATGCTTCACAAGGATTTTACGGTTCGCGCGGACGGCGAGGATGTGACGGTGTCACTGGATATCGTGCCTAATGAGGACGATCCCTACGCAGACCTGAAGGCCCTTGACTCGTTCGGCGCGCTGCTTGCCCACGTGCGAGTGTCCGCGGGATTCAAGCTCACTAAGACGAGCGCGCAGGCCTGGGTGGACAACGACTTCCGCAAGCCTGACTGATCGCGGCGCGCACTGGCACTGGCATTATCAGTAGACGCCGGCCACACCCTCCGGCCGATGTTTAAAGCGACGATGCACCCAGTAATATTGTTCCGGAAAACGCACTATTTGCGATTCCAGGAATTCGTTCATCCGGCGCGCATCGGTTTCATCGCTTGCCGACGGAAAGTCGGCTAGCGGCTCGAAGATCGTCATCTTGTAGCCCTTGTAGTCGGGCAGCACTTCGGTCACAAACGGCACCACGCGCGCGCCGCCAAGCCGCGCCAGTCGCGACACCGAGGTCAACGTGCAGGCCTGTACGCCGAAGAACGGCACGAAGACCGAGTTTTCGATTCCATGATCCATGTCGGCGGCCAGCATGACGGAGCCGCCCTTGCGGAGCAGTTTCAGAATGCGGCGGGCGCTGTCGGCGCGCATGACCATGTCGGCGCCAAAACGGCCTCGCTGTTCGACGGCCAGCGTGTTGAGCCGCTTGCTGGACATCGGCGTATAAAGCGCCGTGATGGGCAGCTTCATGGAGTACAGCATGCAGCCCACTTCAATGGCGACGAAGTGAAAGCCCATGAAAATAGTGGGCTGGGCGTTTTCGTCGTCGAGATCGATACGGCTCTCAAGCTGCACGAGTTTTTCGATAGCGCGAGCCGAGCCGAACCACTGCACGCCGCGCTCGACATAACTGCGCACAACGTGACGAAAATGCGAACGCCCGAGCAGTTCGTATTCAGCGGCGGTCTTTCCGGGGAAGCACAGTTGCAGATTGACCTGCACAATATGTTTGCGACGGCTCGGAATGGAATAAAGCAGTGCGCCGAGGCCGCTGCCGAATCGCGCGACCAGGCCGTATGGCAGGCGAGCGAGCGCGCGGAGCAGCGCTACGACGAGCGCGAAACCGAAATTATTCAAATTTGCCCCTTGAAACGGGCGGCGAAATACGTGTCACGGGCGCCGGGTGAATTTAAACTTCGACGATCGGCATGCGGCCGGATGTCGAAGAGGAGTAACGGCGAAACCCAAGCGCGGCGAGAGTGATTAATCCGAGTGATTAACCCTTCAACCGAAGAACCAAGAGGCGAAAAAGCCGCGGAACAGGCATGTTCCGGAGTATGTCCGACGCTGCCGGAATCTTGAGCGTCGCGGGCAATTCGCGAATCTGCGCGAAGGTAAAAGTCGAAAGTGCCGCCATGATCGCACACACGGACTCCGGCATACAGTTCGACGTCGCTACCCGCTCTTACACGCGCGTATGTCAGCCTCAAAAGCGGCACAATCGTGCGATTTACTTCTGTTTCATACCGGAGACAAGCTGATGCACTTCCTGTTGATTTACGAATTGAGCGCCGATTATCTAGAACGCCGCACAGCGTTTCGTGACCGCCATCTGACGGCGGCGTGGACATCGGCGGAACGTGGGGAGTTGTTGCTGGGCGGGGCGCTGGAGGAACCCGTCGACCGGGCGATCCTGCTGTTCAAGGCGGATTCGCCCGCCGTGGTGGAGGCGTTCGCGCGGGCCGATCCGTATGTGACCGAGGGGTTGGTCACGCGCTGGGAAGTGCGCAAGTGGAATACGGTGGCGGGCGAGGGGGCTACTCAGCCGGTCAAACCGGCGTGAGCGCCCGCGCCCGGCAGCGGTCACGCATGCGGCGCCTCATGACTCGCTAGTGGTTTCTTCATGCGCGTCCTCATCGCGGGCTGCAGCAGGCCTTGGCGCCGCAGCCTTGGTTGAAGCGGAGGCGGACGCCGCAGCCGGGCGGCGAGCGGTGCGAAACAGGCGCGTGAGCGTATCGTCCATTTCCTGCGAGCGCTCGAACAATTCCGCGAGCCAGTCCACGAACGCGCTGACCCTCGGCGCGGCTTGCCGGCTCTTGACGAATGCCACCGATACATTCATCGGCATCGACTTCCATTGCGGCAGCACTTCGCGCAGTTGCCCTGAACGCAGGTACGGTAACGCGGCAATGCGCGGCGGCTGAATCAGCCCGAGTCCTTGCAGGCCGCACGCGAGATACGCGTGCTCGTCGGTGACCTGAACGAACCCCGCCATCTTCACGGTCACCGCTTCGCCATCCACTTCGAAGTCGAAGTCACACGGCCGGCCCGTGCGCGGCGAAACACAATTCACCGCAATATGCTGCGCTAGCTCGTCGAGCGTCTTCGGCGTGCCGTGCGCTTCCAAGTACGCGGGCGTTGCACACGTCACGTGTTCAAAGGTGCCGAGACGCCGCGCGATCAGCCCTGAATCCGGCAATTCGCCAAGTTGCACGCTGCAATCCACGCCTTCGCCAACGAGGTCGACAGCGCGATTGCAGATGCCGATAGACAACTCGATATGCGGATAACGCGCATGGAAATCGGGCAGCGCGGGGACGACCAGCGCGGTGGCGACGGTATCGGGCAACTCGATGCGCAGACGTCCGCGCAGACGCTCGTCGCGGCCGTGAAAGCCCGCTTCCAGGTCGTCGATATCCGCGAGAATGCGCACGCAGCGCTCGTAACACTCGGCCCCTTCGGCCGTGAGATTGAGACGCCGCGTGGTGCGTGCGAGCAGTTGCACGCCGAGCAGCGCCTCGAGTTGTTGAATGGTCGTCGACACGCTTGCACGCGGCATGCCGAGAGATTCGGCGGCGCGTGAGAAGCTGTTGGTATCGACGACGCGGATGAAAACACGCATAGCATGAACGCGATCGGTCACGGGAGTTTTCCTGTAGAAGCGATGATGCGATGACCGGCGGGCGCCTTCGGTTGATGCAGAAGGAATGTCGGCAAGGTTCACACTTTAGGCATCAGGACGGTTCGCGTGAATACACAAAAGTCGCGGATTCTTGCCTGCTTCTCCGGCTAGAGCGTGGGGAACTCGCCGCGCAAACGGCCGCTGTCCGCGCCGCCAATGGCGCTTGCGCTGCTTGCGCCGCTTGGGCCGATTGCACCGGTCACGCCCCCGCCAATCGCCCTGCTCACGAGTCCGCTCATGTCGGAGCCCGACGGCGCTTGATAGAGCCGCAGGCCCATCTCCGGCAGGATAGACAGCAGATGGTCGAACACATCGCCCTGGATGCGTTCATATTGTGTCCATGCGGTGACGGCGGTGAAACAATAGACCTCGACCGGAATGCCTTCCGATTGCGGTTCCATCATGCGTACCATCATCGCCATGTCCTGCCTGATCTCCGGATGCCGCTGCAGATACGCGAGCCCATATGCGCGGAAGGTGCCAATATTTGTTAGCCGCCGCCGGTTCGCCGGTTCGCTCGCGAGCTCACCAAGATTCTTGTTCGCCTGGTCGACTTCAAGCTGTTTTTCTTCCAGGTAGTCGTGCAGCAAACGGAACTGCTTGAGCCGGGCGGTTTCTTCATCGGTGAGAAAACGCACACACGTGGCATCTATTCTTAACGTGCGCTTGATACGCCGCCCACCCGATTCGAACATCTGCCGATAGTTTCTATAACTCTCGGAGAACAACTTGTAGGTGGGCACGGTCGTCACCGTGTTGTCCCAGTTCTGCACCTTCACGGTATGCAGTGCGATGTCTTTCACGAAACCATCGGCGTTGGATTGCGGCATCTCGATCCAGTCGCCAATGCGCAACATGTCATTCGATGTGAGCTGCGTGCTCGCCACCAGCGACAGCAATGTGTCCTTGAACACGAGCAGCAATACGGCCGACAACGCACCGAGCCCGGAGAGCATCCAGAGCGGCGAGCGGTCGATCACAATCGACAGCACCAGCACGCCGCATATCAACGCGAGCGCAAGCTTGCCGATCTGTATGTAGCCTTTGATCGAACGAGTCTGCGCCTGCATGCTGTCCGCGTAGACGTCCTGCCATGCGCTGAGCGCGCCGCCCATCGCGAAGAAGACGCAGACCCACGCGCCCGCGTGCGCGAGCCGCTCGATCACATCTGCCATGTGACCAATGTACGGCACCTCGCCGATACCGATGGCGACCGCCGCGAATGGCACGGCGTACCAAAGCTGGTGATACGCGCGATGCCGGGCAAGCGACTTGTCCCACGCTTCGCGTTCGGTCAGCACGAGCAGCCGGTGCGCGAAATACAGCACGATGCGCGCGACCACCCACTGCGCGAACAGCGCGGCCAATACGAGCATCAGCATGCCGAGCGCGAATTGCGCCCAGTGGTGAGTGGGGTAGTGCTGCTGCACGGTGTCTGCAACAGTGTCTATCAGATCGTCCAGATTCAAGTTCATACGGGCAGTGTGAGACCTAAAAAAGCGAACTTGGCTACGACAAACGAAGCGATCCGTATTGTGCATGAAAGGCGGCGTCGCGCTTTCTCGTTTTCTGTGCCGGGTTCCTGATGCGCTCCATTATGATTACGGCTTCATGCATTTCCGCGCGCGAGCGCAACGCCCATGCGAACCGTCAAGCTGGAACATAACGACGACACCGTACTCGATCCCTCCGATCCCCAACTGGTCATACGCGGCTCCTTGCTGCTGGACGGTCACGAATGCGGCGGCTGGGAACAACGGCGCGACGGCACCTGGATTGCGAGGCTTTCGGCATCTGGCGAGACAATTGTCGCGGCAAGCCGTGAGCAACTCATCGAGCGCCTGACGCTCATTTCTCTCTGACCTTCATCCTTCGCTCATGTATCTGTCGATTCTGGCTGTAGGTATTGGCGGCGCGCTCGGTTCCCTGATTCGATGGGTCCTCGGCCTGCGCCTGAACGCGTTGTTCCCCAATCTCCCGCTCGGGACGCTGGCCGCAAACGTCATCGCGGGCTATGTGATCGGCGTGGCGGTGGCGTGGTTCGCGCGTTTCCCCGGGGTATCGATGGAATGGCGCCTGTTCGTCATTACCGGCTTGATGGGCGGCCTGTCCACCTTCTCGACGTTCTCCGCCGAAGTCGTCGCGCATCTGCAGCAGGGGCGCTACGGCTGGGCGGCGGGCGAGATCGCGATCCACGTGACGGCGTCGGTGGTGATGACCATTTTGGGCATCGCGACGGTTTCGCTTACGCGCTGAAGGCCGCGTGTTGTCGTCGATGCCACCCGTCATTCGGCGTTATGAGGCTGCGGATCTGGACGCAGTTATCGGTGTGTTTTTGCGCTCGGTGCGCGAGGTGGCGTCGCGTGATTACGATGCCGCCCAGATCGCGGCGTGGGCGCAAGTGGACCGCGATGTCTGGTTGCGTCGCCGGCTTGACCGGCTCACGTGGGTCGCTTTAATCGACGGCCTGACGGCGGGTTTCATCGATCTCCAAAGCGATGGGCACATCGACATGTTATTCGTCGATCCTGCCTGCCAGCGCAGGGGCGTGGCGAGCGCGCTGCTCGCTACGGTGGAACACGCGGCGCGTGCGCAGCGGCTCGCGGTCCTCGATACCGACGCCAGCATCACGGCCCGTCCGTTCTTCGAAAAGCACGGTTTCCAGGTTGTCCGCGCGCAAGTGGTGGCGTTGCGTGGCCAGCATTTGACGAATTTTCGGACGATGAAATGGTTGCGCGCTGTATAGACAACTGAACGAAAACATAGCCGATCGATCCCTGAAAAATCCATTTAGGTGTTTTCAGCCCTTGTTTTGGGGGATTTGTTTGTTTAGACTGGTCCGCAACTTGTATAGACAGGACTTGCCATGATCACATTGACCCCCGGCCACCTCACGCTCGCGCACCTGCGCCAGATCGCCTGCGGCTCCGACGCCCTGACACTCGATCCGGCCAGCTTCGCGGCTATTGACGCTTCCGCGCAAACCGTTGCCGATATCGCCGCCAAGGGCGAGCCGGCCTACGGCATCAACACGGGTTTCGGCCGTCTGGCGAGCACCCACATTCCCGCCGATCAGCTCGAACTATTGCAGCGCAACCTGGTGTTGTCGCATGCGGTGGGCGTGGGCGAGCCCATGTCGCGACCGGTCGTGCGTTTGCTGATCGCGTTGAAGGTATCGAGCCTGGGACGCGGGCATTCGGGCATCCGCCGCGAAGTCATCAATGCGCTGATCACCCTTTTCAACGCCGATGTCCTTCCAGTAATTCCGGTGAAAGGTTCTGTCGGCGCTTCGGGCGATCTGGCGCCGCTCGCGCATATGTCGACGGCGTTGCTGGGTATCGGCGAAGTCACCATCCGTGGTGAGCGTGCAAGCGCGCTGGACGGTCTGCGCGTGGCCGGCCTCGAACCGCTGACGTTGCAGGCCAAAGAAGGTCTCGCGCTGCTCAACGGCACGCAGGCTTCGACGGCGCTCGCTCTGTACAACATGTTCGCGATCGAAGACCTGTACCGCACGGGGCTGGTGTCGGGCGCGCTGTCGGTGGATGCCGCGATGGGTTCCGTCGTTCCCTTCGATGCCCGCATTCACTCGCTTCGCGGCCACGCCGGACAGATCGATGCCGCTGCGGCGTATCGCACGTTGCTGGAAGGCTCTGGAATCAACTTGTCCCATCAGGATTGCGACAAGGTGCAGGACCCGTACAGCTTGCGTTGCCAGCCTCAAGTCATGGGCGCGTGCCTCGACCAGATGCGTCACGCAGCGGACGTCCTGCTGATCGAAGCGAACGCTGTATCGGACAATCCGCTGATTTTCCCGGACACCGGCGAAGTGCTGTCGGGCGGTAACTTCCACGCAGAACCCGTTGCATTCGCCGCCGATAACCTCGCTATCGCCGCCTCGGAAATTGGTGCACTCGCCGAGCGCCGGATCGCGCTGCTGATCGATGCAACGCTCTCTGGTTTGCCTCCGTTTCTCGTACGCGATGGCGGCGTGAATTCGGGCTTCATGATCGCGCATGTGACCGCTGCGGCGCTGGCATCGGAGAACAAGACCTACGCACATCCGGCATCGGTTGATTCGTTGCCGACATCGGCGAATCAGGAAGATCACGTCTCCATGGCGACGTTTGCGGCGCGCAAGCTCGGTTATATCGCGGAGAACGTGGCGCATATTCTGGCGATCGAGTTGCTCGCGGCGGCGCAAGGCGTCGACCTGCGCGCGCCGCATCAAACCAGCCCGCGTCTCGCCGAAGTCATGAAGACGCTGCGCTCGGAAGTCGCGCATTACGATCTCGATCATTATTTCGCACCGGATATCGAGGCGATTGCGAAGCAGGTTGTCAGCGGCGAGATCGCGAAACATTCCCCGCTTTCGTTTGCTTCGGAAACACTCACGCACGTTTAACCGGACATCACACGCCCAGCATGAGCACGCCCGCGTATCAGGAAATCAAGGATCACATTCTCACGCGCATTCATGCGGGCGAGTGGAAGGAAGGCGATCAGGTGCCTTCCGAAAACGAACTGGCGCGCGATTTCAAAGTCGCGCGCATGACGGTCAATCGCGCGTTGCGCGAGCTGACCGCCGAGCAGATCCTGACCCGCGTGCAGGGCGCCGGCACGTTCGTGGCGCAGCCGAAATACGCATCGACGCTCGTGGAAATTCGCAGCATCTCCGATGAAATCACGGGGCGTGGCCATGTGCATCGGGCGGAAGTGATGCACTTGGGCGCGTCCGTGCTCGACGAACGTCTCGCGCTGGAGATGCAGCTCACCGAGGGCAGCCCCGTATTTCATTCGCGGGTGCTGCACTTTGAAAACGACTTGCCGATCCAGCTGGAAGAACGCTGGGTTAATCCGGCGCTTGCGCCGGAATACGCGCGCCAGGATTTCACCAAGATCACGCCGAATCAATATCTGATGGTGGCCGCGCCGTTGCAGCGGGTTGAATATCGGATTGAGGCGGCGCTTCCCGATGAAAACACGGGCCTCGCGCTCTCGATGAAAACCGGCAAGCCCTGCCTCATGTTGCATCGGCGGACGTGGTCGCGGGACGCGGTGGCGTCGGTGGCGAACCTCTGGCATCCCGGCGATCGATATCAATTCACGGGCCATTTCTAGGCGCGTCAGTTGTACTTCTATTCGTTCTGGACCTTCCCCAGGTCCGGGTTAATTCTTGTGGAAATCGCAATACGGGGCGCTGTAGCGCCGCTCGTTTTCCAATTTCAGCCGCATTCGTTCGTTTTTTGAGTAATAAATTCCGAATTTCTACCCTCATCTCCACTTAGCCGGCCACTTCCGCTCGATTATTGCGTTCTAAACAATGATGTTTCGCGTAAATAAGGGTTTTCCCTCAAGGTGCTGAAGCATAGACTTCTTACATCCGAAACAAATCGGCAAACGCTTATATCCGCCTGAGATTGTTTCGAGACCACAAACAAAATACCGGAGGTTTCACCATGTTCAAGTCACTTATTCCCGCAGTTGTTATCGTGTCGGCATTGGCAGCTCCGACGTTCGCATTTGCGCAAAGCACTGACAACGGTCCGCTGACACGCGCTGAAGTCAAGGCGCAATTGGTTCAACTGGAAAAGGCGGGATATAACCCGGCTGGCGACCAAGTCAACTATCCGCAGAACATCCAGGCCGCTCAGGCTCGTGTCGATGCTCAAAACGGTCAGGCAGCAACGTCGTATGGTCCTTCGACCAGCGGCACCTCGGCAGCAGGCGTTCGCAGCTCGGCTGCGCCGGCGCAAAACGCTCCCGGTTCGGTGTTCTTCGGTCACTAATCGGATCGAGCTGACGCTGAGAAGTTTGAAGTGGACCTGACTGGATCAGGTTCGGCGCAAGAGTTGATTGAATGACGGTTTGTTCTTTCCTAGTCAGCGCCAAATGAAAAACTCGCCCCCGCTTGATAGCGGCTGGCGAGTTTTTTTGTGCTCGAACAACCGCGGTCACTCCGGCGACTTCGCGCCGCACGCCCGGATCACGAGCTTCACCACTTCCTCAGTCGACGCATCAAACGCTTTCTGCGATAGCGCGCGCTTGCCTTTCAACGCCCGGATCTGCGCGTCGAAATCCGCGTAATGCTGCGTCGTCGCCCAGATCATGAACATCAGCGTCTGCGCGTCGACGGGCGCAAGCAGGCCACGCGAAACCCAACCATCGATCACGATTACCCGCGTTTCAAGCCACGGCTTGACGCGCTCGTTCAAGATGTCCTGCATGTGCACCGCGCCGTGAATGATCTCGCTCGCCCACACCTTCGAGCCGAGCGGGCGACGCCGCGACAATTCCATTTTCGTGCGTACATACCCCCCGATTGCTTCGACAGGGTCATCGCTGGACTCGAAGGTATCGGCGGCGCGATGCCAGTCTTCGAACAGATCCTCGAGCACACGCCGATAAAGTGCCAGCTTCGTCGGAAAGTAGTAATGCAAGTTAGCTTTCGGCAAGCCTGCACGTTCCGCGATCATCGCGGTACTTGCGCCTTCAAGTCCGCGCTCGGCAAATACCGACTCTGCGCACGCTAAAAGATGCGCTTCATTAGTCTCGCGAATGTGTGCCTTGCGTCGCCGCAATGGAGTGGGCGCAACGTCGTTTTTCGCGGCCTCTGCGGTCGCTTCGTCATCTCTCATCGTTTTCCTTGCATGGCGCTGTGCGCCTTCTCCATCTTGGTCGCGCCTCATTCTATGCGCATTGACGCCATCGCTGCATAGCCGCTTGTTCGACTCTTCCAAGGCTCTGCTGCATTGCAATGGCACGCTTCTCGCTATGTTTTTACTCTAATCGGAAACCCCGAAAGACGTTGATTTGCAAATATTAATCGGCTACAACCTGTCCAGTTGGACAGGATTTGCGAGGCGATGAATCGTGACTGAATCACCGCTATGAGACGGTCAACGTGAATGGATCAACATTGCACCGGCGCCGTGCGTCAGCGCCCCACAAGCCGACGCCAATGCACCAGATTCGTATCAGTCAAAACCCTTAGTCGAGCAACTAAGTCGAGCAGTCAAGTCGACACATGCAAGGAGAACGCGAAATGGATGCGGTAACTGATTCAGCGCTGGATACGTCGATCAGAGTCAATGGCAAGCGTCTCTGGGACAGCCTCATGACGATGGCAAAAATTGGCGCGACGCCGAAGGGCGGCGTGTGCCGGCTGGCGCTCACCGACCTCGATCGCGAGGGCCGTGACCTGATCGTCAGTTGGGCGAAGGAAGCGGGTTGCACGGTCAAGGTGGACCAGATGGGCAACGTGTTCATGCGTCGCGCCGGGCGCAACGCAGATGCCGCGCCGGTCATGACGGGTTCGCACGCGGACTCGCAGCCGACAGGCGGCCGCTTCGACGGCATCTACGGCATCCTGGGCGGCATCGAAGTGATTCGCTCGCTCAATGATCGTGGCATCGAGACAGAACATCCGGTGGAAGTCGTGATCTGGACCAACGAGGAAGGCTCGCGTTTTGCGCCTGCTATGGTCGCCTCGGGCGTGTTCGCCGGCGAGTTCACGCTCGACTACGGGTTGTCGCGCAAGGACGTGGACGGCAAGACGATTGGCGAGGAACTCAAGCGGATTGGCTATGCCGGCGATGAGCCATGCGGCGGCCGCAAGCTGCACGCGGCGTTCGAACTGCACATCGAACAAGGGCCGATCCTTGAAGCGGAAAACATGACGATCGGCGTGGTCACCGACGCGCAAGGGCAGCGCTGGTACGAGATCACGCTGACCGGGCAGGAAGCGCATGCGGGTCCTACGCCCATGCCGCGTCGACGCGATGCGTTGCTCGGCGCGTCGCGTGTCGTTGAGCTCGTGAACCGCATCGGGCTCGATCACGCGCCGCTGGCGTGTGCAACTGTCGGCATGATGCAAGTGCATCCGAACTCGCGCAACGTGATTCCTGGCCGCGTATTTTTCACTGTCGATTTCCGTCATCCCGACGACGCGGTGCTCGCGAAAATGGACGCCGCATTGCGTGCTGGCGTGGAGAAAATCGCAAGCGCGTCTGGGCTCGAAACGCAGCTTGAACAGATCTTCTATTACGCGCCTATCGCCTTCGACGCCGCGTGCGTGAAGTCCGTTCGCGCAGCCGCCGGACGCTTTGGTTATGCGCATCGGGACATCGTCTCGGGCGCGGGACACGACGCGTGTTACCTCTCGAGGGTCGCGCCCACGTCGATGGTCTTCGTGCCTTGCGTCGATGGCATTAGTCATAACGAGATCGAGGATGCATCGGAGGAATGGATCGAGGCGGGCGCAAACGTGCTGCTCCACGCCATGCTCGAACGCGCGGGGCGCTAAGCCTGAACGGGCGTAGTCGAAGATCATTCGCTTGGCCTTACCTTGACGAAGGAACGTGTATGACCATGAAGCCCATTGGCGACATTGCATCGAACAGGCTGTCGCAAGAACAATTGTCGTGTCAGTTTTCGGATGTGGCGCCCCTGCTCAATTCCACGGCGGCGGCCGCAGCGTCGAGCCGTTGCCACTATTGCTACGACGCGCCTTGCATCAATGCATGCCCCACAAAAATAGATATTCCCAGCTTCATTCGCAAGATTAGTCACGGCAACATGAAAGGCGCGGCCGTCGACATCCTGTCGGCCAATCCCTTGGGCGGCGCATGCGCACGCGTGTGTCCAACTGAAATTCTCTGCGAAGGCGCTTGCGTCAGAAATAATCAGGATGACAAACCAGTTCAGATCGGTGCGTTGCAACGTCACGCCACCGACTGGGCGATGGCACGCGGCGAGCCGCTCTTCAAACGCGCGGCGGATACCGGACGTCATGTGGCGGTGGTCGGCGCGGGGCCGGCGGGATTGGCGTGTGCGCATCGCCTGGCGCTCGACGGCCACCGGGTTACGCTCTTCGACGCCCGGCCGAAGCCCGGCGGCCTGAATGAATATGGTATTGCGGCGTACAAGGTGGTCGAGGATTTCGCGCAGCGTGAAGTGGAGTGGCTGTATTCGGTGGGTGGGATCGAGGTGAAGAACGACGTGATGCTCGGCCGCGACGTAACGCTGAGCGACTTGCGCAAGCAGCATGACGCCGTGTTCCTTGCCATCGGGCTGGGCGGTGTGCGTGTGCTGGAACTCGAAGGCGAGACGTTTCAAGGCGTGGTCAACGCGGTCGATTTCATCGAACAGGTGCGTCAGGCGGATGCGCTTGCAAACATTCCAGTAGGACGACGCGTGGTGGTGATCGGCGGCGGCAACACAGCCATTGATGCGGCAGTGCAAAGCCGTAAGCTGGGCGCTGAAACGGTGACGATGGTGTATCGACGCGGCGTGGAGAACATGGGCGCCACCTGGGCCGAACAAGAGTTCGCGCAGACCAACGGCGTGACGATCATCACGCACGCGAAGCCGGTGCGTTTAACCGATGCGGGCGGCCAGGTGACGGGTGTTGAGTTCGAAACGCCAGAGGGCGAGCGCTACGTGATTGAAGCCGACATGGTGCTGAAGGCGATTGGGCAAACGCTCGCGCCCGATGGTCTTGCGAACGACATGCTGACGCTCGACGCAAGCCGTATCGCGGTGGATTCGAGCGGCCGTACGACGCTCGACAACGTCTGGGCTGGCGGCGATTGTGCGGCGACCAGCGGCCTCGACCTGACGGTGCAGGCGGTGCAGGACGGCAAGGTTGCGGCCGAATCCATCCATGCGTTCTTCGCGGCAACGGCCATCAAGGCCGCATAAAAACCCACGATAAGGGAGCCAGCTCATGGCCGATCTTCGCAATACGTTTGCCGGTATTAAATCGCCGAATCCTTTTTGGCTCGCATCAGCACCGCCCACCGATAAAGCCTACAACGTCAATCGTGCCTTCGAAGCGGGTTGGGGCGGCGTCGTATGGAAAACGCTGGGCCTCGATCCGCATGTGGTGAACGTGAGTTCACGTTATGGCGCGGTGCAATGGAATGGCCAGCGCATCGCAGGACTGAACAATATTGAACTGATCACCGATCGTCCCCTCGATATCAACCTGAAGGAAATCACCGAGGTCAAGCGCGACTGGCCGGATCGCGCGCTGATCGTCTCGCTAATGGTGCCGTGCAACGAACGCGACTGGAAGTGGATCTTGCCGCTGGTGGAAGACACCGGCTGCGATGGCGTCGAACTGAATTTCGGCTGCCCGCACGGCATGAGCGAGCGCGGCATGGGCGCGGCGGTCGGCCAGGTGCCTGAATATGTGGAGATGGTCACGCGCTGGGTCAAGGAAGGCACGAAGCTGCCGTGCATCGTCAAGCTGACGCCGAACATTAGCGACATCCGCACCAGTTCTCGCGCGGCTTACAAGGGCGGCGCGGACGCGGTGTCGCTGATCAACACCATCAATTCGATTGTCGCGGTCGACCTGGATCTCATGGCGCCCATGCCGACAGTCGACGGCAAGGGTACGCATGGGGGATACTGCGGCCCGGCAGTCAAACCGATCGCGCTGAACATGGTCGCGGAGATTGCCCGCGACGTGGAAACGCCTGACTTGCCGATCTCCGGAATCGGCGGCATTTCGTCATGGCGCGATGCGGCCGAGTTCATGGTGCTGGGCGCAGGCAACGTGCAGGTTTGCACAGCGGCCATGCACTATGGCTTTCGGATTGTGTCCGATCTCGCGGATGGCCTCTCGAACTGGATGGATGAAAAAGGCTATGCCACGCTCAACGATATCCGCGGACGGGCCGTGCAGAATGTGACTGACTGGAAGTACTTGAATCTGAAATACGACATCAAGGCGCGCATCGACCAGGACAAATGCATTGAGTGCGGGCTGTGCCATATCGCTTGCGAAGATACGGCGCATCAGGCGATCATGCGCGAGAAGGACGGCAAGCGGCATTTTGAAGTCATCGACTCCGAATGCGTCGGGTGCAATTTATGCATGCATGTATGTCCCGTCGAGCAATGCATCACGATGGAACGCGTGGATGCCGGCGAATATGCGAACTGGACGACGCATCCGAACAATCCCGCACGCGTGAACGCCGACGTTGAAGAAAACGTGAAGGCCGCCTAGAGTTGAGAACCCGTAGCAAACTAACGATAAAAGTCCCCCCGGCGTCCGACGCCCGACCTGGAATCACAGCCTGATTTACAAGCCTGATCCGCGGGCGCGGACCGTAACGATCTGAGGAGATCAACCTGATGAAGCAGCCAGCGCATTCTGTCGACCCGCAGTTCGCGGCCGGCGCCAGCAGCAGTCTATATAACGACGATCTGGCGCCAACCACGGCCGCGCAACGGACATGGAAGTGGTATCACTTTGCGGCGCTCTGGGTCGGCATGGTGATGAATATTGCGTCGTACATGCTCGCGGCCGGGCTCACGGAAGAGGGCATGTCGCCGTGGCAGGCGGTGCTCACGGTGCTGCTTGGCAACATGATCGTGCTCGTGCCCATGCTGCTGGTCGGGCATGCTGGTGCGAAGCATGGCATTCCCTACGCGGTGCTCGTGCGCTCCTCGTTCGGTACGAAAGGCGCGAGACTGCCCGCGTTGTTGCGCGCGATCGTGGCGTGCGGATGGTATGGCATCCAGACCTGGCTCGGCGGCAGTGCGATCTATACGTTGATCAATATTCTCGTCGGCAATACGACGCACGGCGCACCGTTGCCCTTCCTCGATATCTCGCTCGGTCAGCTCGCGTGTTTTTTGTTTTTCTGGCTGATCCAGGTCTATTTCATCCTGCGTGGCACTGACTCCATTCGCTTCCTTGAAAGCTGGTCCGCGCCGATCAAGATCATCATGTGCCTCGCGCTCGTGTGGTGGGCGACCTCGAAGGCGGGCGGTGTGGGTGCAATGCTCGCGCAGCCATCGCAGTTCGTGGCCGGCGGGAAGAAGGAAGGTTTGTTCTGGGCGACGTTCTGGCCGGGTCTCACGGCCATGGTCGGTTTCTGGGCCACGCTCGCGTTGAACATTCCTGACTTCACGCGTTTTGCGCGCTCGCAGAAAGACCAGATCATCGGGCAATCGATTGGTCTGCCGGCGCCCATGGCGCTGCTGTCCGTGATCTCGGTGGTGGTGACGTCGGCGACGGTGGTGATCTATGGAAAAGCGATATGGGATCCTATCGATCTGACCAGCCGCATGACGGGCATCGGCGTAGGTGTGGCGCTGGTAATCCTGACGCTCGACACCATGAGTTGCAATCTTGCCGCTAACCTCGTGGGTCCGGCGTATGACTTTTCGAGCCTTTGGCCGAAGGGCATTTCGTATCGCGTGGGCGGGATGATCACGGCGATCATCGCTATTGTGATGATGCCGTGGAAGATCCTGGCGACCACGCAAGGCTACATTTTTACGTGGCTCGTGGGGTACTCGGCGCTGCTCGGACCTGTAGCGGGCATCCTCATGGTCGACTACTTTCTTATCCGCGGCACCCGCCTGAATACGCGCGAACTCTTTAACGAGAATGGCGAATACAGCTACACGGGTGGATGGAACATGGCTGCCGTGGTCGCGTTGCTCGTGGGTGTTTTGCCCAACTTGCCCGGTTTCCTGCATACGGCATTTCCGGCTGCGTTTCCGAATGTACCCGCGTTCTTCAACACGCTTTACACCTATGCATGGTTCGTGGGCCTTGCGCTCGCATCGATTGTTTATGGCGCATGGATGAAGATGGGCAAGCGCCCGACGGCGCGCATTGCCAGCGCCTGATTTTCTCTTTGGAGACACAAGATGACGATCCTGATTCGCGGCGGCACGGTGATTGACGCGGACCGTACTTATCGAGCGGATGTGTTGTGCGCAGATCCGGGGGACGGCGGCACGATCCTGCAAATCGGCCTCGATCTCGAGGCTCCGGCGGGGACTGAAACAATCGATGCATCGGGCCAGTATGTGATGCCCGGCGGTATTGATCCGCATACGCACATGGAGCTGCCGTTCATGGGCACCACGGCAAGCGATGACTTCTATACAGGCACGGCGGCAGGGTTGTCGGGCGGCACGACGAGCATTATCGATTTCGTGATTCCCCGCCCTAAGCAACCGTTGATGGCGGCGTTCAACGAGTGGCGCGGCTGGGCGGAGAAGGCTTCCTCCGACTACGGTTTTCATGTGGCGGTGACGTGGTGGGACGAGTCGGTGTACCGCGACATGGGCACGCTTGTGCATGATCATGGCGTGTCCAGTTTCAAGCACTTCATGGCGTATAAAAACGCCATCATGGCCGACGATGAAGTCCTCGTGAACAGCTTTGCGCGATCATTGGAACTGGGCGCATTGCCTACTGTGCATGCCGAGAATGGCGAGCTTGTGTTCCAGCTTCAAAAGCAATTGCTCGCGAAGGGCTTCACTGGACCGGAAGCGCACCCGTTGTCGCGGCCGCCCGAAGTGGAAGGCGAAGCGGCGAATCGCGCGATCAGGATTGCGCAGGTGCTGGGCGTGCCTATCTACATCGTGCATGTGTCTTCCAAAGATGCCGTCGATGTCATCACTCGCGCGCGCAGCGAAGGTCAACGCGTGTTTGCTGAAGTGCTGCCGGGGCATCTGGTGATCGATGAATCGGTCTATAGCGATCCTGACTGGACGAGGGCCGCCGCGCACGTGATGAGCCCGCCGTTCCGTACCGCGGAGCATCGGGAGGCGTTGTGGCGTGGTCTGCAATCGGGGCAGCTGCACACCACGGCAACTGACCACTGCGTATTTTGTGCGTCGCAGAAAGCCATGGGCCGCGAGGACTTCACGCGCATTCCCAACGGTTGCGGCGGGGTGGAAGATCGCATGTCGATCCTCTGGCACCATGGCGTGAACAAGGGGCGCTTGACGCCGAATGAGTTCGTGCGCGTGACCTCCACCAATGCTGCGCAGATTTTTAACCTGTTCCCGCGCAAGGGTGCGGTCCAGGTGGGAGCGGATGCCGACCTCGTTGTGTGGGACCCGGCGGCGACGCGGACGATCTCGGTCAAGACCCATCACCAGAAGGTGGATTTCAACGTGTTCGAAGGTATGACCGTGCAGGGCGTGGCGACGCACACGCTCACGCGTGGCGCACATGCATGGGCAGACGGCGACCTGCGCGCGGTGCGAGGCGCGGGGCAATATTTGAAGCGCCCGCCGAACGGCGCTTACTTCGATGCCACCCGGATTGCGAACGAGTTGAAGGAGCCGCATCCGATCCATCGTGCGGGTGACAAGGTCGTGAAGGCGGCTTGAGATAGTAGGTAGTGTTGCAACGAACCGGCGCTTGAGGCGCCGGTTTTTTTAGACCGTCGCTTCGTCGCGTGTAATGACCTTCGCTTCCCGGCAAGCTCCGATCTTCTCCACAACATGCGCAGCGTCCCGTGCGACGCCTGAGAAGCGGCCCGATCCCCATGTGTGCAGCCACGGCAACCCGACGAAGTAGAGCCCGTCCTGCGGGGTCAGGCCACGCGTGTGTGAGGGATAACCGCGGCCGTTGAAAATGGGCGCGTCGAGCCAACTGAAGTCCGGCGTGAAGCCAATGCACCACACAATCGACCCTATTCCGCTCGCTTCCAGATGGAGCGTCGTGCGTTCCTCCGCGGGTGACCACACGGGTTCATAGCGCGATCCGGGCGGAGCCTCGATGCCATGCCTTTCGATGTACGCATCGATGCCCGCGTTGATGCCGTTGAAAGTCTTGTCGGCGCTATCGAGATTCTCAATCAGGTTGGGCGCGAAATGCAGCACGCCGTCTTGCAGGTCCTGAAGCCGGCCGTACAGTTCCATGCCTTCAGCCGCGAACTTGCGCAGATCAATATCGCGGCCACCATCACGGCCGGTCACATAATGATTGGTGTTGTCGCGGACGCCTTCACGCAGCGGATGCTGGTCGACGGGCATGTCGTAGTACTTCATGTCGGCGAGCCAGTCGACCACATCGCGACCCCGGTAAAAGCGAGCACAGCGTGGCGCTTCGCCCACCGCGAGGACAACCTTGCGGCCGGCCAGATGCAGGTCTTCCGCGATCTGCGCGCCCGATTGTCCCGACCCTACGACCAGCACCGCGCCCTCAGGCAAAGCCTGCGGGTTGCGATATTCCGACGATTGAATTTGTTTGATTGAACGCGGCAAGCGCTCAGCCATGCGCGGCACGACAGGCGTGTGATACCCGCCCGATGCAACCACGACCTGGTCCGCCGTGAACTGCCCCTGGCTCGTGGAAACACTGAAACCGCCTTCGCTGTTTCGCGCGACCCGCTGCACTTCCGCGTGCTCGATCACGGGGGCATCGACGGTCCTGATGAAGCCATCGAGATACTCGATGATCTCGTCCTTCTTCATGAAACCGTGCGGATCGTCGCCCGTATAAGGGTAGCCGGGCAGCGCGCATTGCCAGTTCGGTGTGACGAGGCAGAATGCATCCCAGCGTTGCGTGCGCCATGTATGCGTGACGGTGTTTTTCTCCAGCACGAGATGATCGATCCCTGCTTGCTTCAGGTAGTAGCTGACCGACAATCCTGCCTGACCGCCGCCTACTACGATAACGCTGGTGTGCGTTGTGTTGCCCGATGTTGTCGACATGATTCGTCCTTTCGGAAAGAGTGCGCTCAGACGAGCGCGATGACCTTGACCTTCGCGTCCGGCTCACCTGTAAATCGTTCGGCTTCCCCTTCAATCTTCGCTAGCTGATCCATTGCCGCCGAGCATGCAAAACCGTACTTTTCGCGTACGCGTTCAGAGGCGATGTTGAGCGCTTCACGGGCGCGCGAGACGAAGTCATCGACAGGATAATCTTCTCCAGGCGTAAAGAAATCGCTGACCACTTGCGAGGGCGAATAACAATTTTCTTCGCGGTTATCGGGCCACTGGATTCGAAAATGCATGACCGGCATGACGGGTTCCTAAAGTGTTGGAAGAGAGCGGCTTGCAAGCAAGGCGCCATAAATGTCGAGATGTTTTCGTGCCGATGCCTGCCAGCTCATGCGATCGAGCAGCGCGGGTACAGCGTGATTGAAATCGGTTCGATGACGGCCGTCGATCACACGTTCGAGCGCGGAAGCTACCGAGGCGGGATCGGTGGGCGCGGCCCAGCAGCACAGCGAGTCATCGAGATATTCAGTGAACGGGGCGATGTTCGACGCCACGACCGGCGTGCCGCATGCAAGCGCTTCCAGTACGACCAGACCGAAACCTTCTCGCAGAGAGACCATGGCGAGGACATCGGCGCAACGAAAAAGTGCGGGCATGTCGGCGTCATCGAGCGGGCCGGTGATGACTACTTTTTCCATGAGGCCATACTCGCTCACGCGTTCCATGAAGGCACGCGCGTAAGCGTCATGATCGAGCAGGCTTGCACCACCCGCGATAATCAAGCGCGCATGGGGATGACGTTTGGTCAGCGCCGCGAATGCATCAAGCAGGCCAAGCGTGTTCTTGCGCGCTTCAACGCCACCGACTGCGAGCACAATCGGTCCGCTGCCATCATCGATACCAAGACGCTGCCGCAATCGTTCATCGTGAGGCGTGCGCTGCGTCGAATAGCGTGTCAGGTCGACGCCGTTCGGCACTGTCGCCGCTTCTATGTCATAGGTATCGCGCATCTCACGCGTCCACATTTCACTGACGCACAGCACGTGGTCCGCGTCGCGCCACGCTCGCGTTTGCCACGCGGCGAGGCGCGGGTTGTCGAAGTGATCCAGGTGATGCACTGTCCGCACAAAGCCTGCTATTCCACCTTCCGCCGTTAGCTCGGCAAGCGCGTTTCCACTGATGCTGTCCTGCGCGTGCAGCACGTCGAAGCTGCGTGGATCGCAGGCTTTGACGCTGGCCTTCAGCGCGCGAATGCGCGCGTCGACCATGGCAACGGTGTTGTGTTGTAACCCTGCGATGGCCGCAAGAATCACCCGGCATGGCGGCTCCCGGAAGAGCGTTTCTCCGGCAGCAGCCGGCGCGAAAAGAGTCACCTCATGGCCTTCGTCAACCAGCGCGCTGGCGAGTTCGAGCGCATGCACCACACCGCCGCGCGGATTGACCGAATGCGTGGTGAGGGCAATTCGCATCGCCGTGGGTGTCATGACCGGCTCCCTTATCTTCCAACGATGAACGCGTCATCGTTGAAGTTCCAAAGCTCAGCCGATTCATCTCCTTCATGCAGCACCACTTTGCGCGACGCATCGACCGTGCCGATCACCGCACACGCGAGCTCACGTTCAACAAACAACTGCTCTACCCGAGCCGCGTGTTCCTCGCGCACGGACATCACGAATCCAAAACTGGGGAACGCGCTTAACCAGCGCAGCCGGTCGTGTCCGGGCGGCGAGGGCAGGCGCGAAAGATCGATGCTTGCACCTGCGCCAGAGCATTCGAGCAGCATCAGTGTGGTGCCCAGTGAGCCGGCCATGCTGATGTCCTTGGCGGCATCGCAGAGACCGCTCTCGGCGAGCATGGGCAGTAATTCGAGGTCGGCTCGCAGACGTGCGGCCGGCGCGCCAACCGATGCATTCCAGAACGGATACGGATCTTCGAACGCGCCGCGCAGATCGACTGCCATCATCAGGCGGTCGCCAGGACGCGCATTGAAACTCGACAGCAATCTGTTCGCGCGCCCAAGAATTGATACTGCCAGTTGGGCCTGATCGCTGCGCGTATTGCTATGACCGCCGACGATCGGCACGCCGTATACGGACGATGCCGCCGCCATGCCCGCAAGCACGTCTTCGGCTGCGCCCAAGCCGTTGCTCCATAGGGCGTCGACTACAGCGATCGGGCGTCCGCCCATCGCGTAGATATCGCTGACGTTGACCATTACGCTGCTATAGCCCGCGAACCAGGGCATGTCGCGCACGAAGTCGCTGACCAGGCCTTCGATGGCGAAGAGTAAGTAGCCGTCTTTGTCGACAATGGCCGCGCAGTCGTCGCCGATGGCGACCGAGTCGCTTGAGGCGTTACTCGGGACGAACCGGGCGAGGGACGACATCACGCCTGCAATATCCGTCTTGTGGCGAAAGCCGCGCGTTTCCCTGAGTGCGGCGACGAGGTCCGTCAACGTCATGATGCCTTCCGCGCGGACGAATATTGCGTCATGAAACCGCTTTGCGGTGTCACGCAAGGCGGGTAGAACGCAAGGTCCGCCTGCATCAGATGATGCGGCCGGCCATGCATGAGTTCTTCGGAGAGCGTGGTCCAGTGCAACGCATGAAACAGCGCGGCGTTCTGGCTCTGAACATGCGCGAGGAAGGTCGTGCAGCCAAGCGCATGCGCGCTGCTGACCGCCAGCTTGATCAGGGTTGCGCCAATCTTGCCGTGGCGCCGAAACGCGGCATGCACCGCGAGGCGCGAGCCGGTCCAGACGCCCGGCGCGTCTTCATGAATGCGTACCGTACCAACGACCTGCTCAGGCATCCCGCCGATACAACTTACCGCGACGATCAACTGCGCGCGCTCATCGATTTCATCGCGGTCATCCCCGATAAAAATTCCTTGCTCGATGCAGAACACCGCGCGCCGCAGCTTATACGCTTCGTTCGCTTCCCACGGCAGCGTGATCCACTTGATCGCGTAGCTGGCGGGCGTATAAAGCGCTGCAAGATCTTCGGTATCGGCGAGCATGATCAGACCTCGTAGGATGACAACGATGAACACGCGCCGCATTTGCCGCAGCCTGCCTTGATATCGGCGGAGCGCATGCCGCCCGCCGACACCATCGCGCCAAGCGGCTGCAAGACCGAATTCATGAATTCGGGCGAGGGCGCGGGATGATCCTCGAGTGGCGTGCCGCTGATCGGCACGAACGGGACCACGAACGGGTACACGCCGAGATCGACCAGCTCGCGCGAGATCGACAGGATGGCGTCTGCCGTGTCACCGAGACCCGCGAGTATGTAGGTGCTCACCTGACCCCGGCCGAACACCGCCACCGCCGCCTTGAACGCTTCCATGTAGCGCGCGATGGGCACGCTCGCCTTGCCCGGCATGATCTGTTCGCGTAGCGCAGGCGTGACCACTTCGAGATGCATGCCAAGCGTATCGATACCGCTTGCGCGCATGCGCTCGAACCATTGATCGTCATCCGGTGGTTCGCATTGCGCCTGGATCGGCAGGTCGACCGCGGCCTTGATCGCGAATGCACTTTCGCACAGGATCTGCGCGCCGCGGTCCTTGGTCGGCGGCGTGCCGGTGGTCAGCACCATATGCTTCACGCGATCGAGCAACACGGCCGCGCGTGCGACTTCCGCCAATTGCTCCGGCGTCTTGCGCGCGATCGTCCTGCCCGCAGCAAGCGATTGCCCGATCGCGCAAAACTTGCAGGTCTTCTTGCGGCTTTCATAACGGATGCAGGTTTGCAGAACCGTCGTCGCAAGCACGTCCGATCCATGCAGCGTTGCGATGTGCGAATAGGGCACGCCGTCGAAGGTCTGCATCGCGTAGAAACGCGGCGACTTCGGAAAGCTGATGCTCGCAATCGGTATCGATCCTCGCAGCAACGCGCTGCTACCGTGGGCGTCAGGTGCGGACGCCACGAACGGCGAGTGCCACGCGGTATTCGTATGCACCGGCACCATGATGGTCACGCCGTCGATGGTGACCGCCTTGTGATCGGACGGCCCCGCGCCGCCGCGTCGGCTGGCCACGCCAAGCGCTTGCCCCGCACCCGGATTGGCGAGACGCAAACCTGTCGATTGCAGTTCAGTCATCAATTGCCGGCTCGTGGCCGACAAGGTCTCGTTCGCGTTCAAGGTGCAATCCCCCGGTGGAAGGTGAGAAGCTGTTCATGGGTGCCGACGTAACCGCGGGCCGGTCGTTGATCGCGAGGCTCAGTAGTTCGGGCCGCGCGTAGTGACCGACCGAATCCATCATGCGTTTGCGTTTGGTGATCAGCGACATGTCCAGGTCAGCGATCACCAGTCCTTCGCCCTCGCGCAACGGCGGGGCGAGATGCTGGCCCTCGGGCGAGATGATGGCCGTGTTGCAGCCGCCGCGAAGCGCCTTCTGCAAGCCCGGATCCTTCGTGATTGATTCAATCTGCGGCTCGGTCAGCCAGCCCGTTGAATTGATCACGAAGCAGCCGGATTCCAGTGCGTGATGGCGGATGGTCACTTCAATCTGCTCACCAAAAATAGGGCCGACCAGCGAGCCCGGAAACTGGCTGCAATGAATCTCTTCGTGCTGCGTCATCAACGCATAACGCGCAAGCGGGTTGTAGTGTTCCCAACACGCGAGCGCACCCACTCGACCGATGCTGGTTTCCGCTACCTTCAGTCCGGCTGCATCGCCCATGCCCCAGATCATCCGTTCGTGGAACGTCGGAGTGATCTTGCGGCGCTTGAGCAGCAGCTCGCCGTCGGTATCAAAGATTAGTTGTGCGTTGTATAAGCTGCCGTGATCGCGCTCGTTCACCCCCAGCACGACGACCATGCCATGCCGACGTGCGCGCTCCGCGACCGCCTGCGTCACCGGACCGGGCACGACCACCGCTTCGTCATAGAGACGCATGTGTTCGACACCCGATGCCACCGGCGCCCGCACGAACGAAAAGTACGGGTAGTAGGGCAGGAAGGTCTCGGGGAAGACGATGGTCTGCACGCCTTCGCGCGCAGCGTCGTCGATCGTCGCAAGGACCTTCTCCAGCGTGCCACCGGGCCGTTCGAGGTCCGGTGCGATCTGGACCGCGGCGGCGCGGACGATTCTCTTGTCGGGCATGGTCGTTCCGTGTTGATTAGAGGCTTGAGGCGCGGCGTCAGACGGTCCAGGTGTTGATAATCAGCGCGCCGTCCTTGCGATGCAGCAGCTGGATGTCGAGCACGTCGAGCGGACTGATCGGCTTGATGCCTTCGATCAACGACGCTTCGCCCTGCCCATACAGCGCTTGCAGCGCAAAGCGGCATGCATAGACCTTGCCGCCTTCCTCCATGAACTTCTGGATCTGCTTGTTGAAGTTCAGATGGCCAGGAAACGCTTCGTCGCCGAGGGTCGGAAAGCCGCGTTGAAGCCCAAGCGTCACACCTGGGCCATAGAGCAGCACCGAGGTTTCGAAGCCCTTGCGCAGCAGCCGGGTGGCCTGCAGCAGGTTGACGAAGCCGATGGAACCCTCGAACGCGACCGTGTGGAATGTCACCAGCGCCTTTTCACCCGGCGCGGCCTTGACGTCTTCAAATACCTTCTCTTCATAATCGACAAGGTAATCGCCTTTCTTGTGCATCGGGATATTGACGGCAGGCATTCTAATCTCCAGTAAATAGACGTTTGAACCAAAGGCACCGGATTTTTTAACCCGGAGCAAATTGCAGAATACGAAGCTGTTAATGCAACGGGCGTGCCATTCAATGAGCGCGTTAATGCGATCAATACCCGATCATTCAAACGATCAGTGCGTTTAGAGCAATGAAAAATTTTAGTGACGATCCCGAGGTGCCTTGTGCAGCTTGGCTTCCGGCCTGATAGGGTAACGGGTCTGCACCAGTCTGGCGTGATCACAATGGTGCTGCCGCGCCCGCATGGTGCAATAAACACCGGATACGTGCATTGACCCTTGATTAATTGGTTTCTCCATGCGATCACTCAATGCGATCACTTTATTTTTCCAGCCGCCGGCGTGTTATTGTTTTTTTAACCGTATTTATCCGAGAGCGCCTCATGGCCAGTCTTACTCATCACTGGATCAGGAAACTGACAGAAAGCCGTAAGCCGGCTTATTTACTGATTCCGGAATTAATCGAAGAAGATCTGGCGAGCGGACGCCTGCGCCCGCGCGATCGGCTGCCCGGTTTGCGCGACCTGGCTGAGGAACTGCAGCTCAATTACACGACCGTGGCGCGGGCCTACGCCGAGGCGCGCAAAAGAGGGCTGCTTGACTCGCGTGCCGGCAGCGGCACATTTGTGCGCGGCCGGACAGCGACGCTGCCGTTGTCCGGTGGCAGCAGTGTCGAGATGACCATGAACATGCCGCCTGAGCCCGCAGAACTCGCCGCACGTTTGCGCGATTCCGCGGCGCGGCTATTTTCCGCTACGGACCCGTATCGGCTGCTGCGGTATCAGGATTTCGGTGGCACTGCTGACGATCGGGCCGCCGGCACGACGTGGCTGAAGCGCCGTTTCGATGATTGCGATGAAGACAAGGTGCTGGTTTGCCCCGGCATCCATAGCGCGCTGGTGGCGCTGGTGTCGCAGCTTGCGCGACCCGGGGGAACCATCTGCCTCGATACGCTGGCTTACCCGGGCATCAAGGCGATTGCCGCTCAACTAGGCGTGCGTTTGCAGGCGCTGGCACGCGATGACGACGGACCGCTTGCCCATGCATTCGAAGCGCTGTGCAAGAGCGATAAACCCAGCGCGTTCTATTGCAATCCGACCATCCAGAATCCGAGCACGGTGACGTTATCGTCGAAGCGGCGCGAGGCGCTTGCCGATGTGGCGCTAAGGTACAGCGTGCCGATTATCGAAGACGATGCGTATGGCATGTTGCCGGTCCAGGCACCCGATGCGCTGGCTACGCTGGCTCCGGATCTTACTTACTACGTCACCGGGTTCTCAAAGAGTTTTGGCGCCGGCCTGCGCGTGGCTTACATTCGTGCGCCGTCCGCCCGGCGCTCTCAGCATCTTGCCGGGGCGTTGCGCGCAACCACGGTCATGGCCAGCCCCTTCACCGTGCTGCTGGCGACGCAGTGGGTGAATGACGGTACAGCAGACCTCATGCTCGATGCAATTCGTACGGAGTCCGCAGCACGTCAGGAACTTGCTGCGCGGGTGTTGTCCGGCTGGAAGTTCGATGCCGATCCGGCCGGGTTTCATCTCTGGATGCCTATTCCGGCAGAGTGCGGATGGAACGCCTCCGAGCTTGCATTGCAACTGCGATCGCAAGGGATTGGGGCGGTATCGGCGGCGGCTTTCGCGACCGATGGCAATCCGCCCGAAGCCATTCGCATCTGCCTTGGCGGTCCCAAGAGTCTCGATGAATGTGAAGACGCGCTCAGGCTGATTGCGGACACCGTCGAACATCCGCATCATCTCCATTTGCCGGTGATGTGAGCGCTTGAGTTGCGCGCGGCCGTTATGAAGTCTTGTTACGATGCAGGCTTTCGTGTCGACCGCTCACTCCATGCGCAATGTCCGGCTCCTTGTTCGCTTCGCCTCGTTCACTATCACCGCGCTGTTCGTCTCCATTGCTCACGCGGGCAACCCCGACGCGTTATGGCAGATCGTCCACAACTGGTGCGAGCCTGCGGCACGTGGCGCGAACGTCCCGCAGAAATGTGTCGATGTCGATCCGTCGGGCGGCTTCGCGGTCCTCAAGGATCTCAACGGCGTTGCCCAGTATTTGTTGATTCCGACCGCTCGCATTGGCGGCATCGAAAGTCCGGATTTGATGATGCTGGGCTCGCCGAATTACTGGCGCGCTGCCTGGGAAGCACGGCGTTTTGTTGAAGCGAAGTTAGGGCGGGATCTTCCCCGCGATGAACTCTCGCTCGCCATCAACTCGACCAGTGGCCGCACGCAAAACCAGTTGCACATTCATATCGATTGCCTTGCACCGGATGTCGTTCGCGCATTGCGTGAGCAAGGTCCGAAGATCGGCACGGAGTGGACCCCATTCCCCAAGTTGTTGCGCGGACATGCATACCGCATTCGGCGTATTGATGACGCTGATCTGGCTTCCATCGATCCCTTCAAGCTGCTTGCCCCCGACGTGGCGCGCGAAGGTCAGATCATGGCTGATCAAACCTTGCTGCTAGCGGGAACCACGGCGCCCGACGGCAAGCCGGCATTCTTTCTTCTCAATGATCACGTGCAACGCGATAAAGGTGACTTCGCGTCATCGGAGGAGTTGCAGGATCATAGTTGCGCAGTCGCGCGTGCGAAGTAGGTTGGGCGATCGGCCGACATCTTGAAATTCCGCACTAGCCACTCCTCCCGCTTCGCTGCACTATGTTGCTTCAATCAATCTGATTTGCAGGACGGGCATCATGAACAGCATGAGAACCATTGGCATGATCGGCGGGATGAGTTGGGAATCGACTACGGAATATTATCGGCTGATCAACCGGGACGTGCGCACGCGGCTCGGCGGCTTGAACTCCGCGCAAGTCCTGTTGCACAGCGTGAATTTCGCACCGATAGAACAACTCCAACGCGACGGACAATGGAACATCGCCGGTATTCGGCTGGCCGACGCAGCGCGTCATCTCGAAGCCGGTGGCGCGCATTGCATCGTGCTCTGCACGAACACCATGCATCTCGTCGCGCCGCAAATTGCGGCGGCCGTGTCCATTCCGTTCCTGCATATTGTTGATCCGACCGGGATCGAGGCGAAAAAGCGGGGCATACGCAAGGTCGGTTTTATCGGCACGGCGTTTTCGATGCGCGAAAGTTTTTTCCGCGACCGCCTGCAAGAGCGGCATGGCATTTCCACGCTCTTGCCCGAGCCTGCCGAACAAGCGGTGATTCACGACATCATCTATCGCGAGCTGTGTCTGGGGATTGTCAACGACGATTCGCGCAAGCTGTATCGCGATGTGATGCACGGACTCGCCGCGCGTGGTGCGGAAGCGATCGTGCTGGGTTGCACTGAGATCATGCTGCTGGTGAACGAAGCCGACAGCCCCGTCCCGTTACTCGATACCACCGCGCTCCACGCCCGCGCCGCCGTCGATTTCTCGTTGGCGCAGATTTGAGTCATCGGCCATGAAAGCCATGAAAGCCGCGCTTCAATGCTCGCGACGATGCGTGAACACACGCGGACGCACGGCTTCGATAACCGCTTCTGGCAGCACCTGATTCAGCGTGCGCACGGTGAACTCCAGGTCTTCCATTGCCACATCGAAGACCAGCCGGAGGTCGTCATGATCGCGCGATGCCTGGCTGACATACACGCCTAGCGGCGAGTGGAACAGCCGCCTGATGCGCTCGCGGGCGGCTTCATCCTGCCTGCTGTGCAGGACGGCGGAGAGATGCACACGGGACACGCAGGACGCTGAAATCGCTTCCTGCGTGTCCGTTTTTTTCGATGTAGCCGAGCCGGCAAGTCTTTCAAGGACAAGGTTCATTACGCTGCAAGCTCCTGTATTCGGGATCACTTCCAGCGTATCTTTTTGTGTGTAAACGCCGCGTTAATATTAACGGCGGCGCTGTATAGATCGCTTAATCGATGCCGTGGAATACCGCATCGTCAGGACCGATGTAAGCCGGTGACTTCCAGGCCGCGTCGCGCATGGAATGCTGGACCTGGCGTTCTACTCCTAACAGCACTGCGAAGATTGCCATGCGAACCGGAATGCCATTGTCCGTTTGCCGAAAGATAGCAAGTCTTGGATCGTGGTTGAGGTCGGTGCTGAGGTCATTAGCCCCGGGGCGTCCATCGCGCGGCAGCGGATGCATGATCAGCGTATCAGGCCCGCACACGCTATCGACCAACGCTTGATTGATCTGGAAATCCGGCGTGTAACCTTCAATGGATTCGTCGGCAAAACGCTCTTTCTGAATCCGCGTTGCATACACCACGTCCGCGCCTTTCAACCCCGTCTGCAAGTCGTTGGTCTGCTCGACCACATGATCGTTGCGATTGATCTGATCGAGAATAGCAGCGGGCATTTCGAGCGAAGCAGGCGAAATCAGCGTGAACTTCAGTCCCCGATACAGCGCCAGCAGCTTGACGAGCGAATGGACCGTGCGACCGTATTTAAGGTCGCCAACCATTGCTATATGCGACCCGTCGACAATCTTCCCCACGCGCGAGAATTCGCGCTGGATGGTGTAGAGGTCGAGCAACGCCTGACTGGGATGTTCGCCGGGGCCGTCGCCGGCATTGATGACCGGCACGTTGGTCGCACGCACAAATTCGGCTACTGATCCCTTCTCCGGATGGCGCACGACCAGTGCGTCGGCGTAACCGCTGATCACGCGGCTGGTGTCGTAGATTGACTCGCCTTTGGCCATCGATGAAAACGTGAAGCCGGTCGTGTCGCAGACCGAGCCGCCCAGCCGGCAAAATGCCGCACCAAAGCTCACACGCGTGCGCGTGCTGGCTTCGAAGAACAGGTTGGCAAGGACCGCGCCCTCAAGCACGCGCGTGATCTTCTGACGGCGCGCGATGGGTTGCATGGTGTCGGCGACCTGGAACAGCGCCTCGACGGAGTCACGCGAGAATTGATCGACGGATAACAGATGCGGCCGGCCTTCGTGAAGAATAGATGGTGAATATACGCGTTGTGTATAGTCGTCGCCGGACGGGATTCTTTCCACCAATTCCATGACGTAACGGCTCGCGATCTCGGGCATGGCGCGCGATTCCGCCGATTCATCCGGGAGCAGCCATGTATCCAGCGCTCGGCGCGATACGCCAATCCGGTTCGCGAACGCGTCGCGGGTCATGTTCAGGCGGCGCATGGCATCGCGCAGGATAGTTTGCTGTTGAGCTTGCACGATGGACGCTCCGTCGGTGGTTATGTACGCGATGCGTATATTAAATCACTCGCCGAAAAGGTGCAATACAACTTCACGTCGACTCGGGCCGCGCCGGTGCTCAAAGACATAAATGCCTTGCCACGTGCCGAGGACCATCCGGCCGGCATCGACGGGAATGGATAACTGAACTTGCGTCAACGCGGTTCGCAGATGCGCGGGCATGTCGTCGGGGCCTTCCGCGTCGTGGACATAGCGCCCGGGTGCTTCCGGCGCGATGGTCTCGAAGAACTGTTCAAGGTCGGTGCGCACGTCAGGGTCGGCATTTTCCTGGATCAGTAAGGAAGCGGAGGTGTGCCGCAGGAAGACGGTCAACAGCCCGGTCTGGATGTCCTGCAGAGTGATCCAGCGTTCAATGTCGCGAGTGATTTCGTGCAGTCCGCGCGTGCGTGTGGGCACGGTTAGATGTTGAAGCGCCTGCTTCATGTCGATGTCTCCGGAAGGGTAAGCGCGACGGGAAGCGGTCGCGCGTGCCTGTGAAGTTTATCGGCTGGAGCGAGGAGCGGGTTTTTGAACAATCGGCAAGCGCGCGGACCGGATGAGCGTAGAGCAGGCTTTGGTCATCGCGCGCTGGCGCCTTGCCGTGCATGCGGCTCAATGACCGAAGAAGACCGATTGAGGGCCGTTATCCGGCGCGGTATGTGCTGACATACCCGATGCAGACGTGCCGCTAACCGCCGCTCCGTACGACGAAGACGCAACGCCTTGTTGTTTGGCTACGCGTTGCTCGGCGGCCTGGATGTCCTGCGGATAATTGACGTCTTCACCGCCCGGGCTGTAGCCGGCTTTTTCCAGTTGAACGAGTTCGGCTCGGACTTGGGCGCGGGTGACAGGGCCGTTGCTTTGTGCGAAAGCGAAGGCAGGGGCGGCCAGTGCCGACGAGAGAACGAGAGCGGAGATAAGAAATTTGTTCATGATGACCTCAGGGGTAAAGTGAAAATTGTTAGGATGACGATTTATTTAACTGGCTGGCGAAGATTGATTTGGCGCGATGGTTCAGTTCGTTGCGCTGGACGAGTTGCTAGCCGATGAGCTGGCTACTGCGTTGGCGTTGGTCGTCTGGTTCTGAGCCAGGCGTGCTTCTTGTTGTTGTTGTTCGAGTTGATGCGCGAAGATCGGGTTGACGTCGGGGTAGGACGTATCGGTGACGAAATCACGGCCGTCCTGCTGCGCCGCGATCAGTTCCTGGTAGACCTCGGCGCGGGTCTTGGTTTGAGTAAAGGCGTGTGCTGAGGCGATCGTGGCGAGAAACAATACAGCGACGCTTAAGGTTTTCATGGTTCGCTCCTGCGAGGTTTAATCTGTACTTGAATGTGTGCAGCTTGCAATGGAGAGAACCCGTAATGGGTGCGGGATATTCCCGATAGATTTGATTATTTTTATGTTCGGATGAATCACGAGTGAATCCGAATTTATTTCGGATCGGACGGAATAACCCGCTAAAGACGGTGTTTACGCGCGCAGGGGATTACATAGGGGAATCTTGCGCCCGGTGTGGAATAAATCCCGGTGCTTTGTGTTCGCCCTAGTACGTGCAGCCAACATGCAGCCAACGAACCGCCAAACATAGCCAGATCATGCCCATAACAACACCCCCAACGGAACCCCGGCTCTCGGAGTCGGACGTGCAGGCATTCGCCGACGGCATGCTGGATCCCCAACGCGCGGCGAGTGTAGAAACGTATTTGAAAAGCCGCCCCGACGAGGCCAAGCGAGTAGCGTTTTACGGGCGCCTGAACTGGCAGATGCAAAACACCTTTCACGAACCCGACGACGAAACGGCGCCCCAAGCACCTGCGCCTCGTCGGCGCCTGTCGAGACGGAGCCTTCGGGCGCTGCTTATCGCGGCGGTCGTGACGCTGGCAGTCGCTGCCACGGCAATCTTTGCGTTCGACATTTCCGATTCAGCGCTCGACAATGCCTCGATGATGGCGCTGGAACAGGCGGTGGCCGCCCAGGAGATGGCATCGGGTGCAGTGGGTTATGAAACCTCCGCAGGGGCTTTGGCAGGCGCCCCGGATCTATCCAGCGTCGGTTTCCATCCCGTTGCGCGCCGGAAAATGCCGGTGGGGCCATTCGCTTCGGCAACGGAATATGTGTATCGCAATCGAGGTGAAGAGGCCGCCGTGCTGCTTGTGGCGCCGGGCCTGTTTGCGAAGCCGCAGCCTCAGTGGAAAGCCCATCGCGTGGGTGCCAGCCGTTTGCTTGCATGGACTGCGGGCGACAAGCGTTACGTGCTCGCGGGCCGTGCGAAGACCCGCGGGTTGATGTTGGCCGCCGACCTGATGACGGGTAGTTAGGGATTAATCCGTTATCAAAAAATTGTCGACGGCATAATCACGCACCTCGCCGACAAAAATACGCCGGCAGCAGGAATATTCGCCACGACCCGGTGTTAGCCCAGCATCAGAGCAACGGTTTATCGAACGTTTGCGTAAGCTTACAAAATGAAGGAAGGCCAATGGGCGTCCGTGACGAGTTAATGGAACATGTGCCGCGATTGCGCCGCTACGCGCGAGCGCTGATCAACAATCGCGATCTCGCCGACGATCTGGTGCAGGACACGCTTGAACGCGCGCTCCGGCACACCGAGAAGTTTCAGACCGGCACCGACTTGCGCGCGTGGCTGTTCACGATCATGCACAACGTGTTCGCGAATCAGGCCCGCCGTGCAGGTGTGAAGGCTGTGCATATTTCAGTCGATGACGAAAACATATCGGAGCGCGAATTTGCCGTGGCGGGCACGCAAACGCAATCGCTCGAAGTGCGCGATCTCGACTTCGCGTTGCAGCGCTTGCCGCTCGACCAGCGCCAGGTCGTGCTGCTCGTAGGACTGGAAGAAATGAGTTACGCCGATGTGGCGCAGGCGCTGGAAATTCCGATTGGGACGGTCATGTCGCGCCTGTCGCGCGGACGTGAAAGACTGCGCGCGCTGATGGCCGGCGCGCAACCGGGCGCTAAATTACAGGTGGTGCGATGAGCGACCAACAAACACCCATCACGGAAGACGAAATTCACGCGTATGTCGACGGATCGCTGGCCGAGCATCGCCGCGAGGAGATCGATCGTCTGCTGGAGCGCGACGAAGCACTGGCGACGAAAGTCAGCGACTATTTCTCGCTGAACAGCATGTTCCATGACCGCTATGACCGCGTGCTAAGTGAACCCGTGCCGCAGCGTCTGCTACCGCCGGAACCCAAGCGCTGGCGTGTTGCCGCCAACTGGCCGCAGTTCGCGGGCATGGCGGCGGCGCTGGTGCTGGGCGTCGGCATCGGCGTAGCGGGCATGACAGGGACCGTGGGCCATGACACGTTCATGGCGGGAAACGGCGGGGCATCGGTGCAACGTGCAAGCTATGCCGTCGGCGAGTCGTTCGCACGGCAATCGGCCATAGCCCACGTGATGTACGCGCCGGAAGTGATGCGGCCCGTGGAAGTGGGCGCGGATCGCGAGCAGGAACTGGTGAGCTGGATTTCGAACCGGCTCGGTACGGACGTGCGTCCGCCCATCCTGACCCGCTCGGGATTCGAGTTGATGGGTGGCCGCCTGTTGCCCGGCGACGACGGCCCCGTGGCGCAGTTCATGTACCACGACGCGAAAGGCGAGCGGATTACGCTGTGCATATCGCATCGCAAGATCAGCTCGGACACGACTGCGTTCAAGCTGTATCAGGATGGATCGGTGAACGTGTTTTATTGGATCGACGGGGATTTCGGTTACGCCGTCTCCGGTGCAATCGACCGGAAAGTGCTGCTTGACCTGTCGCACGACGTCTACTCGCAGTTGACCGCAATGGGCGGGGCTAAAGCGCCATCGGGTGCTTCCGTGTCTACGCAATAGCCTGTTCGAAGCCACGGTGTTGAAGAACATCGTGGCTTCGGAATAAGCGGCCATGCAAAGCTGTTCACTCCGTTGTAACCCCCCAAAATTAAAGAACTGAATCGTGCTTGCCCGTTAAGAATTCGTATTCATAAGGATATCGAATTAATGACAAAGGCGACAAACCGGATTGACCATCGATGCGAACGGCAAGACTCACATCGTCCGCTGGTCGATGATGCCCGAGACTCAGTACGCACCCGTCAACAACCGGCACGGAGTCACGAATGAGCGTCGATCGAAAGCACTTCAGTCCGTCAGCGCGATTTTTGCACTGGCTCATGGCGCCGCTTGTCATCGCTATGTTGTTCATCGGCGTGGGGATGGTGGCCACATTATCTTCATGGCATCAGACGCTGCTCGCCATTCACAAGCCGTTGGGTATAGCCATTCTTGTGCTGGTGAGCTTCCGTTTCATTGTGAGGCTGACACATCGAACGCCTCGTCTGCCCGACGACATGCCGCGATGGCAGCAGCAGATCGCGCATCTGTCGCACTGGGTTTTCTATGCGCTGTTGTTCGCCATGCCGCTGGTCGGCTGGTCGATGTTGTCGTCCGGCGGTTTTCCGATTCATCTATTCGGACCGGTGAACCTGCCGCCTATCGTTCCGCAGGATGTACGCCTTTATGCGTTGCTTCGATCAGCTCACACGGTGCTCGCCTTGCTGCTGTTCGCGGCTTTCCTCGCGCATCTCGGCGCGGCCATGTTCCACGGTCTGATTCGACGCGACGGCGTATTTTCGAGCATGGCAAAGGGCCGCGATTAAGCGGCCAGCTTGACATGCGGCGCCAGTTGTTTCAACCAGCTTGTTCGACCGGCGTCACGTCCAGTTCCAGCTTTTGCGTGCCGCGCAATACTGTAACCTTCACCGCCTGATCGATACGCGATGCATCCAGCGAGCGCTGCAAGCTATCCACGCTGTCTACCGGCAATGTGTCGATAGTCACGATCCGGTCGTCGGTCCGCAATCCGCCGAGCGCGGCCGGACTTCCTTTAACAACTTCCATCACGTGCACGCCGCTCGCCGCCGGCAGCTCAAAGTATCGTTGCACGCGCCGCGAGATGGGCATGGTCGTGCCGGCCACGCCAATGTAAGCACGCCGCACACGCCCGTATGCGAAGAGCTGCATGATGACCCACTTGGCGGTATCGATAGCGGTCGCAAACGAGATCGATTGAGCGCCGGCAATGATCGCCGTGTTCACGCCGATCACCTGACCCGCCGAGTTGATCAGCGGGCCGCCCGAGTTGCCGGGATTGAGCGCGGCGTCGGTCTGGATCACGTCGTAGATCATGCGTCCGGAGTTCGATCGCAAGGATCGTCCGAGCGCCGAGACCACGCCGGTCGTGACCGTCTGCACGAGCCCAAGCGGGTTGCCCACCGCGATCGCGATCTGCCCGACTCGCAGCTTGCCGGACTCGCCCAGCTCGACGTGCGGTAACGCCTCGGCCGAGCCAATGCGCAGCACCGCGAGGTCGCTGTCGGGATCGTCGCCGACGAGATCGGCGTCGAATGTGGCACCGTCGGCGAGCGTCACGCGGATATGCGTGGCGCCGTGGACGACGTGGCTATTCGTCAGCAGATAACCGTCGGGCGTGAAGATGAATCCCGAGCCTGAGCCTCCTTGTGCGCCGCGAGCGCCGCGGCCGTTTTTGTCGCCGGGCAAACGCCGTTCGACTGAAATAAAAGCGACCGCTTGCTGCACGCGTTCGAGCGCGCTGATCACGGTCTGGGAGTAAGTGTCCAGCAGGGCTTCGTCGCCGAGCGGGGTTGCGAAGGTCGCGCCCGCCGGACCCCGCGAGAGATCATCGATGAATTGGGGACGGCTTCCCATGATCGTGCTCCGGATAAATGGATCATGAGATGCGGGATTCTTGCGGGTATTTCAAGTCCGCACCGCGCTGTCCCGGGGCTCGCGACCCGCTCAGCATTTCCGCTGCAATCGATATCACGATTGATCGTTTAGTGCTGGACGCGCGCGTTGTTAGCATGATCGGCTGCTTAATCTGCCTGCGATATCCCCATGAAAATCTTCACCCGTCTGGTCGCGTGCGTTGCGCTGGCCGTGACTGCCCTGAGCGCGGTGAGCGCCATGGCGCAAACGCCTTCGGGCGATCCGGTCAAACTGCGGATCGGCTTTCAAAAATCGTCCACGCTGATCGCGATCCTCAAGGCGCGCGGCACGCTGGAACGCGCCGTGGCGCCGCTTAACGTTCGCATTGAATGGGGTGAATTCGCGAGCGGACTGCCGCTCACCGAAGCGCTGAACGCGGGCGCGGTGGACTTCAGCGCGGACGTGGCGGATACCGTGCCCGTCTTCGCGCAAGCGGCTAACGCAAACTTCGTCTACGTCGCGCAGGAAACGCCGTCGCCCTCGGCGCAAGCCGTGATCGTGCATCGCGACGCTCCCATCCACTCGCTCGCCGACCTGAAGGGCAAGCGCATTGCCGTGACCAAGGCAGCCGGCAGTCATTACCTGCTGCTCGCCGCGCTGGCTCGCGCCAAGCTCTCGCCGGCCGATGTCAAGATCAGCTATCTCGCACCCGCCGATGCGCGCGCGGCGTTCGAGCGCAACGACGTCGACGCGTGGTTCGCGTGGGACCCGTATGTCGCTTCCGTCGAACAAGATCCGGGCGCGCGCATTTTGATCCGCGGCGATGGCCTGGCGTCGTATCAGCGGTATTACCTCGCGTCCACGCCGTTTGCACAGGCGCACCCGCAGATCGTCGATATCGTGTTCAAGCAGCTCGTTGAAGCGGGCGTCTGGACCAAGGCGCATCCGCAAGAAGCGGCGAAGATCCTGGCGCCGGTGTGGGGTCTCGATCAAGCAACGGTCGAGCGCGCGAATAGTCGGCGCACATATGCGGTGCGTGCGGTCGTGGCGAAGAACTTTGGCGAGCAACAAGCCATTGCCGATACTTTCTATCAGGCGAAGCTGCTGCCCAAGCCCGTCGATACCGCCAGCGCGCTCGTTTGGGACTTCGCTGCGCACAAGGCCGTCGCGACGAATGTAGCCACGGCGTCGCTGACTGCCACGCAGCCCTAGGCAGTCGATGACCTCCCGAAAGTCCTCACCTTCACCGGGTCGCAGACGCCTGCTTGGCAGTCTGGCTGCCGGCGGGTTTGCCGCGTCGCAAGCCGGCGCTGCCGAGTTGCTGAAACCGCTTGAAATTGCGCCTTGGTCGAAGACGCCCGGCACGCCAATCCTCGAACATCCCTACGGCCTGCCGTCACGATACGAAGCCGACGTCGTGCGCCGCGCGGCCAAGGCCTGGCCATTGCCCGGCGCGGCGTCCTCCATGACGCCGCTCGCCGACCTGCATGGTTCGATCACACCGAACGGTCTCGTCTACGAACGTCATCATGCAGGCGTCCCGGATATTGATCCGGCGCTGCATCGGCTGGCTATTCACGGACTCGTACGGAATCCGAAGCTTTTCACCATGGACGATATCCTGCGATTGCCGTCGGAGTCGCGGATTCATTTCATCGAATGTTCGGGGAATACCGGTAACGAATGGAGCGGTCCGAGCGGCATGCCCGTGCAACTCACGCATGGCCTGTTGTCGTGTTGCGAATGGACGGGCGTGCGTTTGTCCACGCTGCTGGAGGAGGTGGGCGGCACGACCGGTGGATCGGGTTGGGTGCTGGCCGAAGGCGCCGACGCCGCCGCGATGACTCGCAGCCTGCCGTTGTCGCGCATTGCGGATCGGGCGCTCGTGGCTTACGCGCAAAACGGTGAACGCCTGCGTCCCGAGAACGGGTACCCGTTGCGGCTGATCGTGCCAGGCTTCGAGGGCAATACGCACGTCAAGTGGCTGCGTCGCCTAAAGGTGGTCAGCGCCCCTTTGCAAACGCGTGAAGAAACCTCGAAGTACACAAACCTTCTCGCCGATGGCACCGCGCGCCAGTTCGTGTTCGAGATGGACGCGAAGTCGGTGATCACGCGCCCGTCGCCGGGACATCGGCTGACGACGCACGGGTTTTATCCGATCTCCGGACTGGCATGGTCGGGACGCGGCACGATCCGCCAGGTGGACGTCTCGACGGACGGCGGCGCGACCTGGCGAGCGGCGCGGCTGGAAACGCCGGTCCGTGACCGTGCGCTGACGCGTTTTGAGGCCGACTGGAGCTGGACGGGTGAACCGGCAAGCATCCTGTCGCGCGCCACCGATTCAACCGGCTACGTCCAACCCACGCGCGAAGCGCTGGTCGCCGCGCGCGGTCTCAACTCGCAGTATCACTACAACGGGATCCAGCAGTGGCGTATTGATGCGGCAGGCGAGGTGCGCAATGCGTAGGGCGCTGCTGCTCGTGCTGTTTGTTGTGACGCCCGCATGTTTTGCAGCACACGACCTTGGAACACCACTGACCGCGGACGAGATCGCTGCATGGAATATTGACGTGGCGCCGGACGGTCGCGGTCTTCCTGCTGGCAGTGGCGACGTGACAATGGGCGCGCACGTATTCGTGGAGAAGTGCGCAGCCTGTCACGGCGCGTTGGGTCAGGGTTTGATCGGCGATGCGCTGGTGGGTGGCCGGGGCACGCTGGCGAGCGCAAAACCCAAACGCACGGTCGGTAGTTATTGGCCATACGCCACCACGCTGTTCGACTACATTCGCCGCGCGATGCCGTACAACGCACCCGAGTCCTTGTCGGCTGACGAAGTCTATGCGCTCAGCGCGTATCTGTTGAATCAGAATGGCATCGTACCGCCCGATACCCGGCTTGACGCGCGATCGTTGCAGAAAGTAAGGATGCCGAATCGTGATGGTTTTGTGCCAGACCCACGTCCCGGCCGACTTTGAATACTGAGGAGCAAAGCATGTCCGACCATTACCGAACAAAAGACGAAACGCTGCCGCAACCGGCCGCACCATCACGCCGTCAGGCATTGCTCAGGATAGCCGCGCTAAGCGCCGGCGCCACCAGCGTTCTGACCGGGACCGGAGCACTACTCTCGAGCCAGACGGCACGTGCCGAAGAGCCGGGAAAAATCTTTCGTATCGGTTATCAGAAGTACGGCAATTTCGTCGTTCTGAAGGCGCGCGGAACGCTCGACAAACGGCTGGCTGCGCAAGGCGTTACCGTGCAATGGCTCGAATTTCCCGCTGGACCGCAACTCCTGGAAGGCCTCAATGCAGGCGCAGTCGATGCCGGCACAGTAGGTGAAACGCCGCCGATCTTTGCACAGGCCGCAGGGGTGGACTTTGTGTATGTCGGCAACGAACCGCCTGCACCGCAAGGCGAAGCGATTGTCGTGCCGCACGACTCGGCTATCCGTAAGGTAGAAGATCTGCGCGGCAAGAAAGTGGCGTTGAACAAGGGCTCGAATGTCCACTATCTGTTAGTGGAAGCGCTGAAGAAGGCAGGGCTTTCGTATGCGGATATTCAGCCGGTCTACCTCGCTCCCGCCGACGCGCGCGCGGCGTTCGTGCAGGGCAGCGTCGACGCATGGGTCATCTGGGACCCGTATCTCGCGGCCGTGGAACGTCAGGCGAATGCGCGGGTAATCGTGGACGGCACGGGGCTGGTGCGCAACACACAGTACTACCTTGCAACACGTAAGTTCGCGACCGCTCAACCCCAGCTTGTGCATGCGTTGCTGGAGGAACTGGATCACGTCGATCAATGGGGCCGCGACAACGTGCCCGATGTCGCAAAGCTGCTGTCGCCGCTGGTCGGGCTGGATCAGCCTACGCTCGAACGTGCGTTGAAACGGACCGCATATGGCGTGCAGCGGATCACACCGGAGACCCTCGCGTACCAGCAGCAGATTGCCGATACCTTCACGGACCTGAAGCTGATTCCGAAGAAGCTGGCGGTCACCGATGCGCGCTGGAACGTCGCTTAGGCGGACTCGTTTAGACCTAATCTTGCGCTCCTGCGTCGCTAGAGACGCATAAGCAGAATTGGCGAGAACCTTAGCTTAAATAAATCGTTCATGCCCCAAGTGGGCATCGCTAAGATGAATCATCTGAACGGGACGGGTGACTCGTTTCGCGCGAACATGCGTCGTGTTTTTGTTCGTTGCGCTTGCGCTCGCTTCCCCACTCAACACTGAACTTAGATCCGTAAGGCAGGAGCCTCCGATGAATGTTTTCTGGTTCATTCCGACCCACGGCGACAGCCGCTATCTCGGCACGACGCAAGGCGCGCGCGCCGCGGATTACGACTACTTTCGTCAGATCGCGGTAGCGGCAGATACGCTGGGCTACGAAGGCGTGCTGTTGCCAACGGGCCGTTCTTGCGAAGATGCCTGGGTGGTTGCGTCGAGCCTGATTCCCGCCACGAAGCGTCTCAAGTTTCTCGTCGCGATCCGTCCCGGTCTGACTTCACCCGCATTGTCCGCACGCATGGCGTCGACCTTCGATCGCCTCTCCGGCGGGCGTCTGCTGATCAACGTGGTGACGGGCGGCGACCCGGTCGAACTTGCTGGCGACGGCGTGTTCAACGATCACAATACGCGCTATGAAGTGACGGACGAATTCCTGCAGATCTGGCGCGGTTTGCTCGAGTCGTCGCATGAAGGCGGCACGATCGATTTTGACGGCAAGCACCTGAGCTCGAAGGGCGGCAAGGTGCTTTATCCGCCGGTGCAGAAGGCGCATCCGCCACTGTGGTTCGGCGGTTCGTCGCCGGCTGCGCACGAGATTGCGGCTGATCATATCGATACCTATCTGACCTGGGGCGAACCGCCCGCCGAAGTTGAAAAGAAACTCGCCGATATCCGTCGCCGTGCAGCCGATAAAGGCCGCGAGATCAAGTTCGGTATCCGGCTGCATGTGATCGTACGCGAGACCGAACAAGAGGCATGGGCCGACGCGGACAAGCTCATCAGCAAGCTCGACGATGAAACCATCCAGCGCGCGCAGGCATCGTTTGCAAAGATGGATTCGGAAGGCCAGCGGCGCATGGCGGCGTTGCACGGCGGCCGGCGCGACAAGCTCGAGGTCTATCCGCATTTGTGGGCGGGTGTGGGGCTCGTGCGTGGCGGCGCAGGCACGGCGCTGGTGGGGAATCCTGAGCAGGTCGCGGGCTTGATGAAGGAGTATGCGGCGCTCGGCATCGACACCTTCATCCTGTCGGGCTATCCGCATCTCGAAGAGTCGTACAGGTTCGCCGAACTCGTCTTTCCGCTGCTGCCGCGTGAACAGAAAGAGCGCACGTCGGGTCCGTTGTCGGGACCGTTCGGTGAGATCGTCGGCACGTCGTACTTGCCGCGTGCATCGCAAAGTTGAACCCGGAGGTCCGATGAACGCAGTTTCGTTTTTTCGTCGCACCGGTGTACAGGCTGCGCCGTGGCTTGTGCCCATCCTGATCCTGATTGCATGGGAACTGGCCGCGCGCACGGGCGGTTTGTCGTCGCGTGTGCTGCCCGAGCCGCTTGCCGTTGTCAAAGCGGCTTGGGAGCTGATCCAGTCGGGCGACATGTGGGCGAACGTGAAGGTCAGCGCGTGGCGCGCCCTGACGGGCTTCGCTATTGGCGGGAGCATTGGCTTCGTACTGGGGCTGGGAACGGGGCTCTTCAAACCGGCTGAGATTGCCCTCGACTCAACCGTGCAGATGATCCGCAACATCCCTGCGCTCGCGATGATTCCGCTGGTGATCCTGTGGTTCGGTATCGGCGAGGAAGCGAAGTTGTTCCTGGTCGCGCTGGGCGTATTTTTCCCCGTTTATACGAACACGTATCACGGGATTCGTTCAGTCGATGCAGACCTGATCGAGATGGCTCGAAGCTACGGACTCTCGGGCTTCGCGCTGTATCGTGACGTGATCCTGCCGGGGGCGTTGCCCTCCATTCTCGTGGGCGTGCGGTTCGCATTCGGGCTGATGTGGGTGATGCTGATCGTGGCCGAGACCATCTCCGCGCAATCGGGCATCGGCTATATGACCATGAACGCGCGCGAGTTCCTGCAGACCGATGTGGTGGTGGTCGGCATCCTGCTTTATGCGCTGCTCGGCAAGCTGGCCGACATGCTTGCCAAGTCGATCGAGCGTGCCACGCTACGCTGGCATCCTGCGTATCAGAAGGGAGCAAAAACGTGACATCAAGCTACGCATCGTATGCATCGGGCAACGCCGTGCTGGAAGGCAACCAATCGGAAGTTGTCGCGCGCGAACGGGCGCCGGCGGCGGTTGTCCCTCGTAATCAACCCGCCGACATGGCCGTCGCGCTGCAAGGTGTCGACAAGCATTTCGGCGAGCGCAAGGTGTTATCGAACTTTGATTTCGCCATTGAGCGCGGCAGTTTTGTATCGATAGTCGGGCGCAGCGGCTGCGGCAAGTCCACGTTGCTGCGTTTGATCGCGGGCCTTGAAAAAGCGACCGGCGGTGTCGTGCAACGCAACGCGGCTGCAGGAGCAAACACCCTGGAGACACGCATCATGTTCCAGGATGCGCGCTTGCTGCCATGGAAAAGCGTGCTGCAGAACGTGATGCTTGGGCTACCGCGTTCGTCTCGTGAAGACGCTCGCGCGACGCTGGCTGAAGTGGGCCTGAGCGAGCGCGAGGGCGATTGGCCCGCGCAATTGTCGGGCGGTCAGCGGCAACGGGTAGCGCTTGCACGCGCGCTCGTGCACCGGCCGGACCTGTTGTTGCTGGATGAACCGCTTGGCGCGCTCGATGCGTTGACGCGCATTGAAATGCACGCGCTGATCGAGCGTCTGTGGCGCGAGCATCGCTTCACTGCGCTGCTGGTTACGCACGACGTGCAGGAAGCGGTCGCGCTGGGCGAGCGGATTGTGTTGATCGAAGCGGGGAAGATTTCCTTCGATGCCGCCATCACTCTGCAGCGCCCGCGTTTGCGCACGGCGGAGGGGTTCGCCGAATTGGAAGAACAGGTCTTGTCGCGCGTTCTCCGGACATAGCTCAGCGATTTGACCCATTGATTAGATTCATTGATTCGATTCACTCATTGCCGCTGTCGAATGGCCCCGGCACTATTTAATTTATACGGAGCATCATCATGGGCATCACGGCAATCAATGTACGCAACCAGTTCAAAGGGCACATCAAGGAGATCATCCGCGGTTCGGTGGTGTCGGAAGTCGATGTGGAAACGCCTTATGGCATTGTCACGTCGGTGATCACCACGCGTTCGATCGATGAGCTGGAATTGAAGGTGGGGAGCGAAGTGATTGCGTTCGTGAAGTCGACTGAAGTGTCGATTGCGCGTCTTTGAATTTTCCCTGAAGGGCGGCACTAGACAGTGACCGCCCCGAGACCTTCAAGCAATTCACCCCGCAGGCCCGCGAGCAAGAGATCACGACGATCGCGCGGCCGCTCGACCTTCACGTCGATCTCACGCACGATCTTTCCCGCGCCGGATTTACCCGACGGTGTCATCAGCAGCACGCGATCCGAAAGATAAAGCGCTTCGTCCAGATCATGCGTGACCAGAAGCGCCGTCGTGCCATGCGAGTGCACGAGTGATAACAACAGATCCTGCAAACGCATCCGCGTCATTGCATCGACAGCGCTGAAGGGCTCGTCAAGCAGCAACAGGTCAGGCTCTGGAAATAGACCCCTGGCGATTGCCACCCGCTGCGCCATGCCACCGGACAACTGCTTGGGAAGGTAAGCGCGCGCCTCGGCAAGACCCACTTCAACCAGCAATTTTCCTACACGAGGATCGTTCCCACGACGCGGGGCCGCCGGAAACGCGACGTTATCGGCCACGCTCAGCCAGGGCAATAAACGCGGCTCCTGAAAGATCACGCCGATCCTGCTCGACGGTCCGTGTTGTGGTTTTCCGCCGATGAGGATCTCGCCATTGAAGTCACGATCGAGGCCAGCGAGAATCCGCAGCAGAGTGCTCTTGCCGCAACCGCTCGGACCCACAAGACTGACTATTTCGCCGCGCCGGATCGAGAGCGTCAAGCGTTCGATTACGATGCGCGCATCGTAGTGTTTTTCCGCTACACGCAGGTCGAGAAGAGGGGCGCTCATCGGCTGTATCCGGTGCTGGTATCCCGCCAGGAGAGTACGCGGGTTTCGATCGCCTTGAGCACGCTGTCGCTTAGTTTGCCGAGCAATGCGAGTAACAGGATCGCTCCAAATACGAGGTCCGGTCGTCCCGTTTCACGGCCGTCGCTCAGCAGATAGCCAAGACCACGTGTAGCGGCAATCAACTCGGCGGCGACCATGAACATCCATGCAAGGCTCAGGCCGGTTCTAAGGCCGGTGAAGATTTGCGGTAGCGATGCCGGCAGCAGAATGCGCATAAAAAGCGCTCGTTGACTCAGGCGATTTACCTCGCCCAGTTCGATCAGCTTGCGGTCCACGCCGCGAATGCCGGCGACTACGCTCAAGTGCACTGGAAAGAAGGCGCCGATTGCGACCAGCGTGATCTTGGGCGCTTCATCAATACCCATCCACAGCAGCAGAACGGGCACCCACGCCAACGATGGAATCGCTCTTAGCGCCTGAAAACTTGGATCGAGCAGCGCGTCTATTCTTCGGCTTAGGCCCATTGCCGCACCAAAAAAGATTGCTACGAGTGCGCCAATGGCGAAGCCTGCAAACACGCGCAAACTACTCACGCCGATATGTCGCGCGAGCCGCTCACCACCGAGTTGCCAGAGTGTTTCGGCGATGGTGCTTGGCGCCGGAACCAGGTGTTCGGGAACTACATGCGTTCTCACCAAAATTTCCATGAGCCCGAGAAACGCGAAGGGCAGCAGGAGCCCGGCAATGCGCCATGGTTGGAGCGGAGACCGGGCTGTTTTTCTCCAGGGCGTTAGTTGCCCGGGCAGCGCGAGTGATTCATCGGAAGAGATCACCTGCGCCCTTAGCGCGGGACGATTCATTTGGCGTTAGCCGATGCTATGACCGGCTGCGCGAGCTTGACATCAATCAGTGCGTCGATCACCTGATTTAGATCGGTGCCCGGCTTGACGAGCTGTTCTTGCGTGAGAATGGGCGCAGCCGCCTTCAACGCATCGATTTGTTCGGCACCCAGTTGCGGGTGGCTGAAGTCATTGCGGCTCAGTTGCAGCTTTGCTACCGGCAACGACAACTTCGACTCCTCGGCAATGATCTTCGCGGTTTCGTCGGGATGCGCAGCAATCCATACGCGTGCCTGTTCGTACACTTTAAGCACATGCGCGAGGGTCTCCGGATGCTCCGCGATGAAGTCCTCGCGGGCATTCAGAAAGCCGTATGTGTTGAACGCGACGTTACGATAAAGCAGCCGCGCGCCGTCATCAATTTGTGCTGCGGCCATGTGCGGATCAAGACCCGCCCATGCATCGACTTGCCCGTTGGCGAGCGCAGTGCGCCCATCCGGATGTTGCAGGTTGACCAGTTCCACATCGTCGCGCGTCAGGCCGATCGTATGCAGTGCACGCAACGTAAAGAGGTAAGGATCTGTGCCTTTGGTCGCGGCAATTTTCTTGCCCTTCAAATCCGCCAAGGTCTTGATCGGTGAATTCTTGGCGACGACCAGCGCGGTCCATTCGGGCCGCGAGAAAATATAGACTGCGCGGATAGGGTTGCCGTTGGCACGCCCGAGCAGGGCGGCAAGGCCGGCTGTCGAGCCAATATCGATTGCGCCGCTGTTCAGGTATTCGAGCGCGCGATTGCTGCCGAGGCTCAACACCCACTTGACCTGCGTGTGATCAGGCGCAAGCTCTTTTTCCAGCCAGCCCTGACGCTTGATGACCAGGCTTTCGGGCGAGTAATACGCGTAGTCGAGCTTCACCTCGGCGGGCGGTGCGGCGTACGCGGCGGCCGGTACCCATGCTGCCGCCAACACGGCGAGCGAGGTAATGAAACGAGAGATTAGCGTACCCGTGGCGAGTTTCATCGATTGATCCTGATGGTCTGTGATGCAATTTTTTAGTGACCGGTCAATGTAATGAAAGGCGCCGCTGGGGCGAACCAATAAAAGCTCACAACTTAAGCACGTCGGGAGCTATGGCCGGTTCGCCGCGCGGCGTGAGGGTCTTGCTTAGCCCGTTTAGTCTCGCTTAGAACGCTGGAATGATCGAACCCTTGAACTGGGTATCGATGAAATTCTTTACGTCCGGTGACTCATACGCCGCGACCAGTTTCTTGACCCACGGCTTATCGCGATCCTGAGCGCGAACCGCGATCAGGTTGGCATAAGGACCCTTCAGGTCTTCAATGGCAATGGCGTCTTTCGTAGGCGACAGGCCGGCTTTCACGGCGTAGTCCGTGTTGATCGATGCAGCGGCGAGGTCATCCAGCGAGCGCGGCAATTGCGCCGAGTCGAGTTCGACCAGCTTGATGCCCTTCGGGTTTTCGACCACGTCGAGCGGCGTTGCGTTCACGCCGTCTTTACCCACGCCGGCCTTCAACTTGATGATGCCGTTTTTCTGCAGCAGCAACAGCGCGCGGTTGCCGTTCGACGGGTCGTTCTGGATACCGACTTTCGCCCCTTGCGGCAGGTCCTTCAACGACTTGAACTTCTTCGAATAGAAGCCCATTGGCGCAACGTAAGTCAGGCCCACGTTCACGATCTTGTAGCCGCGTTGCTTGATCTGGCTATCGAGGAAAGGCTGGTGCTGGAAGCCGTTGGCATCGAGGTCGCCGGCATCGAGGGCGGCATTGGGCTGGATGTAATCGTTGAATTCGATCACCTTGATCTTGAGACCTTCATGCGCGGCGACCTTGGACACTTCGGTCCAGATCTGCGCGTCGGGGCCACTCATGGTGCCGATTTTCAGCGGGGCATCTTCCGCGTGCGCGATGCTGAAGACAGCGCCGAGTGTGGCGAAGGCAAGACTAGCAAGAACGGTTCTACGATGCATGTTGAAACTCTTTCTGGTTGGCAGGCGCGAATCCTCTCATGACTTGCGCGCCGGGCTAACCATTCAGTTTTCATGTGTTTATGCCAATTTGAAAGCTTAGCTAAGATCCGGCGCATGCATGGCATCCGTGGCATGCACCGGTCAGCGATCGCCCAATCCGCCTCATTCCTTCCAGAAGACCAGTGCGCGCAATTCGATACTTCTGCGTGGTGCGGCGCTTTCCGGCGTGGTGGGATCTGTAAACGCCGTGTGTGCGGTCAGGCGTGCCGTGCCGTCGTCGCGAGAGTCGTAGATCTTGAGCAGCAGCGCTTCGTCGGGTCGCAGCTTCGGGAAGTAGTACCAGCGATGCGCCGGATTATGCGTAAAGGAAAAGGTCTCGCCGACTTTATCCTTGTACACAAGATCGCTTGGTACCAGATCGTTTGCCGCTATCGAGCGTGCGTCGCAGAGCGCAAGGGGTAGTTGCTCCACTACATCGAGCGGACGCCATAGATTGATGATCGCAAAGCGATGCGTGAGGCGTCGCGCGGCTTCATCGGCAGGGAGGTGGTCTCGCACGCGACGCGGCCCGGACACGAACGTCTGGTCGTTGTGCACACGCCTTACTGGTTCACGCAACGACGAGGTTGCACGCGAGCCGTTCAAGCTGTCGCGCAGGGTGTGATCGAATACGACAACCTTTTCCGCGCCGGTCGCCTTGAGCAGGACCTGGGCGGATTCGTCGTAGTAGATCGAGCGAATGACCGCGTCGTCGCTGAAGTCGGTCAGCGTACTTCTATGTTCGATGCGTTCGAAGCCGCTTTTATCCAGCGACAACTCTCCTGCGGCGGCAAGCGGCCGCGCGTCGCGGATGGTCACGCGGCGGGGTTCGAGCGCGCCGGATGTCCAGGGCACGCCGGGCGGCGGCTCGAACGTGTAGCTCACCGGCCGGCCTTCGCCAGCACGCAAATAGTTTAGTTCAGCTTCCACCGCCTGCAAGGTTTCTGCCTGCGGACGCTCTTCGAATACGGTGCTCATAGTCGTTCCTCAGCCTGGGGTCAGGCATTCAAAGTCAGGCTTCAAAGCTATACCCGCATGACCCGAAGCTGAACGAATAAAATTCCATAAGGTTATTCGGCAGGCGTAGCGATAACCCTACTTGCTAGCAAAGTATTCGGGCAGACGGAAGCCATCGTAGAAGTGATTGTTCAGGATGACCTGCTGAAAGGCAGGCGATTGATATGCATTGACAATGTCTTGCGTGCTGCGCGACGTCTTGTTCGCAGCCCTGACCACAACCTGGTTGATATACGGCGGCGTCATCTGTTCGAGGGCCAGTGCATCGGTGAGCTTGTAGCCGCTGAAGATGGCGAAGTTGCCCTGAATGGCGGCGAAATCGACGTCATCGAGTGCGCGCGGCGCCTGTGCATTTTCAAGCGGAACGATCTTGATGCCGGCCGGATTCGCGATGACGTCACGCTCGGTGACATCGACCGGATTGCTGTTCGGACGAAGCTTGATCCAGCCGATCCGCTGCAGGATCTTGAGCGCGCGCTCCAGGTTGACCGGATCGTTGGGCACGGCCACTGTCGAGCCGGCATGGACGTCAGTCAGCGCATGATGCTTCTTCGAATACAGGCCCATGGGCGGCGTGGGTACCTGGACGACGGGTACGAGATCGGTTCCGTTGCGGTCGTTGTATGACTTCAGATAGACCTCGTGCTGCATCACGTCTGCTGCGATCTCACCCCGATACACAGCCTGATTCGCCTCCAGCCCCGTGCTGAATTCAACGTACTTGATCGTATAACCCTTCTGGCGCAATTGCGGCTCGACGCCGGCCTTGAATTCATCGGCATAAGGTCCGGGCACGAAGCCGATGCGCAGTTCGTTTGCACCGGCGGCGCGGGCGCTGAATGGAGCGAGCGCGGCGCATAGCGCCAACGCAAGCAGGAAGGGGCGTTTCGACATGGGGGAATAAATGGAAGAAGTAAATGACTGTCATGCGCACCAGCAAGGAACGCATGACATTGAAATCAAAGCTAACCGCGCGCAAGGTCGCACAAGGATTTAGCGCGCAGCTTGTTGTTCAGAACGTTTCCTTGAACGGACGCAGATCAAGTTCCTGCGTCCATGCGCTTCTATGCTGACGATGCAATTGCCAATAACTCTCCGCTATGGCGCTTGCTTGCAGCAAGCCATCGTCGCCGGCTTGTTGTACGCGCTGCGGTGCGGATTGCCGAAGACGCTCGCCGTCGATACCGCCATCAATCACGATATGCGCCACATGTATGCCTTCGGACCCGAACTCGCGAGCGAGTGTCTGGCTTAATGAACGCAGTGCGGCCTTCGATGCGGCAAAAGCAGCGAAGGGTGGTTTGCCGCGCAACGCAGCCGTGGCGCCTGTAAACAGCAGCGTGCCGCGCCCCGTTGAGCTGGTGGCATTCAGGCCGTTGTTCAGGATCCGGCGCAGCGCTGCCTGAGCAAACAGGAAACCCCCGAGCACGCCGCTGCGCCAGGCTTGCTCGAAGTTCTCTGCGGTCAGTTCAAGCGTGGGCGCACGGCTTGCACCGCCCGCGTTGAATATGGCCGCCGACAGCGGGCCAAGTTCACGCACGCGGTTGGCAAGCTCGGTGACGGTTGCTTCGTTCGAGATATCGCCAGTTAAGGCGTGAGCCACACCGCCCGCGGCGCGAATCTCTGCCACTATGCTTTCGACACGTTCGGCTGTGCGTCCTGTGAGGGCGACCGTGAAGCCGCCCTCCGAGAAGCGCCGGGCGACTGCTGCGCCGAGTCCCGCGCTGGCGCCGACGCCGGCGATCCACGCGACGGGTGCTTGTTCATGCGGGAGAGTGGAAGATGATTGGATAGTTGAGTTCATGGCGGTGACGTTAGACCGGCTCCTGGCGATTGGGAAGGAAGAAAACCCGATAACGTTATTCAAGGTTGCGAGATTGATTCTAGTCCTGATCGATCTTTTGCGTCCGGCGTGGTTTGCATATGCGGATCGATTGGTTGAGGCCGCTGCGCGGCGGTCGTAATGTGCATATCGAAGCCAATCTTGCCCATATCAGACTGGCGATTCCCTTTTCAGGAGACACGCAATGAACGCAGCCGTCGCAACCCATACCGAGTCCGTCCAGATCACGCCGCTGTCGGCGTTTATAGGGGCTGAAATCAGTGGTGTCGATTTATCGCAGCCACTCGACGCCCAGCAGGTCGCGCAGATTCGTGCGGCGTTGTTGAAGTGGCGTGTGGTCTTCTTTCGCGAGCAGTTCCTCACGCATGCGCAGCATGTGGCGTTCTCGGCGCAGTTCGGCGAACTCACGTTGGGGCATCCCGTGTTTGGACATGTTGAAGGGCATCCGGAGATCTATTCCATTTCCAAGTATCGGAAGGCAACGCGTTTTGAAGGGCAGGCGTTGTTGCGTCCGTGGACCGGCTGGCATACCGATGTAACCGCTGCGGTTAATCCGCCATTTGCATCAATCCTGCGTGGCGTCACCATCCCGCCTTATGGAGGCGATACGCAGTGGACGAGCCTCGTTGCCGCGTATGAAAAACTCTCTGCGCCGCTGCGTGATTTTGTCGATGGCTTGCGTGGCGTGCATAAATTCACACCGCCTGCCGGAGCCAGCGCCACTAGCGCATTCGAGCAGGCGGTGCAGCAGCGCGCGCTGGTCACGGAACATCCGCTGGTGCGCGTGCACCCTGAAACTGGTGAGCGGGCGCTCTATGTCAGCCCGAGTTTCCTGAAGCATATTGTTGGTGTGACGCCGCGTGAGAGTCAGGCGATCCTCGAATTGCTGTGGGAACATGTGACGCGTCCTGAATTCACGGTGCGGTTCAAATGGGAACCGGGCAGCATCGCGTTCTGGGATAACCGGTCGACGGCGCATCTTGCTCCTTCCGATATTTTTGATCTGGAATTTGATCGGCAGTTGTATCGAACTACGCTGGTCGGTGATGTGCCGGTGGGGCCGGACGGACGCGCTTCCGTCGCGCTGGAAGGTTCGCCGGTTAATGCGGCGGCGGCCGTGGCGCTGAATTGAACGGGGTTTTCGTTCGCTTTGGGGGTGGGTTCTGGGGTTAGCGGTTGGGGTTGGCGCCGGGTTGCACGGGTTCTGCGTTAGCGGTCGGGGTCAATGCCGGGTTGTTGTTTTCCAGGTCTTCGCGCGTTTAGTGCTAGCTGTTTTCTTTATCACTATTAGCCACTGCGCGTGGCGGCGCGTCATTTCTTTGTCCAAAGCGACAAAGAAACGAAGCAAAGAAAACGCTTTTAACAGCTCTACCCTAAGTGTCCACAGCGTGCAGTTCCATTTCATAGGTGCCCCAAAAGCACGGTGCTCGCCAGAGCCACGGATGTGTGAAACCCTCTTTCTCGCGAATCCTGACAGTAAAACGCTTCGCCCCGTACGCTCTCGGGCTAGCACTAGCGACTGAACCTGCCCAAGGAGTACCCCGCGCTATCCGCGGAAAACCAACCTCCAAATTTGGATGCATGCCGAACCATTTTTTAAACCTCCGAGAAATGGATCTGCAGAATGCGTGAGGCCTAACCCGGCAAATAACAATGCAAATTGATAGCTAACTCGCGAAGTACCACGGCGGCAAATACGCGTGAGGCCGTGCGGGTTTCCTTGGCACGGGTGCTAGCCCGAGAGCGTACGGGGCGAAGCGTTTTACTGTCAGGATTCGCGAGAAGGAGGGTTTCACACATCCGGTGCTCTTGCGAGCACCGTGCTTTTGGGGCACCCATGAAATGGAACTGCACGCTGTGGACACTTAGGGTAGAGCGGTGAAAGCGTTTTCTTTGCTTCGTTTCTTTTTCGCTTTGGAAAAAGAAATGACGTGCCGCCACGCACAGTGGCTAATAGTGATAAAGAAATCAGCCAAGATATAACTTGCGAAGACCTGGAAAGCAGCAACCCGGCATAGACCCCGACCACCACGCCCAAAAACACCACCCTGACGCTGCCCGCTAACGCCAGAACCCAACACCCCAACCTCGACCCATAAAACCCCTTCCGCGAATCCACCGACCTCCAGTGTCACTGGTATGCTGGCGCCCTTGTTCCACCAACAAACCCCCCGACCAAGATGGCAACGCAGGACAAAGCACTCGCACTAAAGAAGATGAAATGGTTCGCCGCCGGCCTTCTCGTCGCGGCGGCCGCACTCTTCGTGCTCGCCAAGAGCCAGCACGACGCCGGCGTCTGGGCGTGGGTCTCGGCTTTCGCCGAAGCCGCCATGGTCGGCGCGCTGGCCGACTGGTTCGCGGTTGTCGCGCTGTTCCGCCACCCGCTCGGGCTGCCGATCCCGCACACGGCTATCCTGCCCGCGAACAAGGCACGCGTGGCCGATAACCTCGCCGAATTCGTCCGCGATAAATTCCTCGGCACCGACGCGCTCGTTGCCCGCGTGAACGCCTTCGATCCGGCCGGCCGCCTCGCGATCTGGCTGGCCGAACCGGCGAACGCGGCATTACTCGGCGCAAAAGCGGTCGCGGCGGCGGCCCAGATGCTCGATTTCGTCGACGATGAACGCGTCAAGACAATGCTCCACGAAGCCCTGCGCCGCCGCGCCGAACAGTTCGACCTGGCGGGCGCGGTAGGCGGATTGCTGTCCACGCTGACGGCGGACCGGCGCCATCAAATGCTGCTCGACGAAGGCCTGCGCGAACTTGCGCAATGGCTAGACCGTGAGGAAGTTCAGGCCATTCTCGCCGCAAAAATCCTCGACGTGGCGGGCGAGGAATATCCGAAGCTGATCGGCATGCTCGGTTTCGTGGGCCTGAGCGCGGAAGATCTCGGCAACAAGTTCGCCGGCGGTCTGGTTCGCGGCGCAAACAAGTGGCTGCACGACATCAGCGAAAACCCGGAACACGAGCGCCGCCAATCTTTCGACCGGACGGTGGAAGCATTCATCGAACGCCTGAAAACGGACCCGGCATTCCGCGCGCGCATCGACCAGCACAAGCGCGAATGGCTGGAACGCCCGGAATTGCGCACCTACGTGAACGGCCTGTGGGACGAATTCAAGGACTGGCTGCGCCGCGATCTCGCGCAAGCAGATTCGACGCTGCACAAAAAAGTGACGGGCGCATCGGCATCGTTCGCGGCAGCGCTGGGCAGCGATCCGGCGTTGCGCGAGTCGATCAACGAGCACATGCGCGACGCGCTCAAATCGCTTGCACCGGATCTGCGCGACGGCATTGCCAAGCATATTGCCGCGACCGTGCGCAATTGGGACGACGCCACGCTCGTGCGCGACGTGGAACTGAGCGTCGGCCGCGACTTGCAGTTCATCCGCGTGAACGGCACGCTGGTGGGCGGTGCGGTCGGCCTGATCATTCACGCAGTCTCCATGTTCATGGTTTAAGCTGCGGAATTAGATTGGTGTAGCCGCGGTCAGCTAATTTCCCTCTGGACGAGACCGACTATGACGGACCCGAACGCCGCGTTGATCCAGCGCTTCTACGAAGCCTTCCAGCGTTCCGACGCCGAGGCGATGGCGGCATGCTACGCGCCCGATGTCGAGTTCCGCGATCCGGTGTTCGGCGTGTTGCGGGGCCGCGAAGCGGGAGATATGTGGCGCATGCTGATTTCGCGCGCCGCTGAATTCTCCCTCACTTTCAGCAACATCCAGACTGTCGGCCAGACCGCGACGGCGAACTGGGTCGCGACCTATCGTTTCACGCAGACCGGGCGCAAGGTGATCAACCGCATCAACGCGCGTTTCGCGATCCGCGATGGCCTGATCGTCGAGCATCAGGATAGTTTCGATCTCTGGACCTGGAGCCGTCAGGCGCTCGGACTCAAGGGCTGGCTGCTCGGCTGGTCATCGATCGTGCAAAACAAGATCCGGGCGCAAGCCAGCAAGGGTCTTCGCGCCTACCGGCAGCAGCCCCAAAAATGACACGCCTCGAATGCCCTGCCAGTGAAGGCTGTCTCAACGACGAGTGGCTCGAAGCCGATGCGCTTGGCGGCTTCGCATGCGGCACGGCGGGCACTGAACGGACCCGCAGATATCACGCCCTGCTTCTCACCGCCACGCAACCGCCCGCGGGGCGCATGGTGCTGGTGAACGGCGTGGAAGTGTGGCTGGAGGACGCCTCCGGGCAGACGCGCGTTCCGCTGTCCATGCAGCGTTATGGCGACGGTTCTGTCTGGCCGGATCCCTCCGAAAGCCTGCTTTCCTTCGATACCGACCCGTGGCCCACGTGGCGCTTCCAGGTCGGCGACAACCATATCCTGACCGCTGAACTGTTCGTCGCGAAGGCAAGTGCGCAGACGGTGATGCGCTGGCGGCTCGACGGCGAGGCATTCACGCTCAAGGTTCGGCCATTGCTTTCCGGCCGCGACTATCACGCGCTGCATCACGAGAACCCGGCGTTCAATTTCAATTACACGGCGACGGGAGATCAGGTCCGATGGCAAGCGTATGGCGACGTGCCGGCGGTGGTCGCGGCATCGAATGGATCGTATGTTCACGCGCCTGACTGGTACCGCAATTTCTGCTATACCGCCGAGCGCGAACGCGGCATGGACTTCAACGAAGACCTCGCTACGCCCGGAATCTTTTCGTTCGATTTATCGCTTGGCGAAGCGGTGCTCGTGTTGAGCGCGAATGAGGGCGCGAAGACCAACGCCGTCGATACCGCGAAGCAGCTCGCTGACATTGAACGAGCCCGCCGTGCAGCTTTTGCAACGCCGCTGCATCGTTCTGCCGATGCCTACATCGTGGCGCGAAACAAGGGCAGTACGATCCTCGCCGGTTTCCCGTGGTTCACGGACTGGGGCCGCGACACCTTCATCGCGATGCGCGGCCTGCTGATCGCATCCGGCCGATACACCGACGCCGAATCCATCTTGCTCGAATGGGCCGGCACGCTCTCTGAAGGCATGCTGCCGAATCGTTTTCCCGACAGCGGCGCGCCGGAATACAACTCGGTGGATGCATCATTGTGGTTTGTGATCGCCGTGCACGACTATCTCGCGACGGGCCACGCTGAACGGGAAGCGCAGGACCGGTTGCAGCAAGCCGTCGATGGCATTCTCGACGGCTACTCACGCGGCACGCGTTTCCAGATCGGCGCCGATCCCGACGATGGCTTGCTGCGAGCCGGCGTTCCCGGCGTGCAACTGACGTGGATGGACGCGAAGGTGGGCGACTGGGTGGTGACGCCGCGCATCGGCAAGCCAGTCGAAGTGCAGGCGCTGTGGATCAACGCGTTGCGCATTGGGTCCGCATGGAATTCGCGCTGGACGGAACCGGCCTCGCGTGCCACGCAGGCTTTTCAGCAACGTTTCACTGATCCGGCCAGCGGTGCGCTCTACGACGTAATCGATGCCGATCACCAACGCGGCAAGCTCGACCACGCCATCCGTCCGAACCAGCTTTTTGCCGTGGGCGGCCTACCGTTTGCGGTGATAGAAAATAGCGTCACCGCACGCGCGGTCGTCGATCAATGCGAGCAGCTTTTGCTGACGCCGCTCGGCCTCAGGACCTTGTCGCCGAATGATCCTGCCTATCAGGGCCGCTACACCGGCACGCCGCTGGAACGCGATGGTGCGTACCATCAGGGCACGGTCTGGCCGTGGCTGATGGGGCCGTTCGTTGCGGCGTGGCTGCGGGTTCACGGCGACGATCAAGCATCGAAAGCCGTGGCTCGCGAGCGTTTTGTCAGGCCCCTGCGCGACCATCTGCATGCTGCGGGGCTGGACCATATTTCCGAAGTGGCGGATGGCGACGCGCCGCATACACCCGGCGGCACGCCATTCCAGGCGTGGTCGCTCGGCGAACTCATGCGTCTCGAACGTCTGCTTGATAATCCACTTGATACGCAACTTGATAGTCAACCCGCTGACGCCGCCGATCCTGCCGAGATGCCGCAAACGCGCTAGATTATCGGTCTTTCCGTCACGCTTTTAGTCAAGGACGTCCCATGCCGCCACTGCGCGCCACCAAGTCACTCGACACCATCGAAGGAGCCCGGCTCCATTCCACAGACTGTCCGCGCTGGCAACGCTGGGGACCGTATCTCAGCGAGCGTCAGTGGGGCACCGTGCGCGAGGACTACAGCGAAAACGGCACCGCCTGGGACTATTTTCCGCACGATCATGCGCGCAGCCGCGCTTATCGCTGGGGCGAAGACGGCATTGCCGGATTCGGCGATGACCACCTCAACTGGTGCGTTTCGCTCGCGATGTGGAACGGCGTCGACCCGATCCTCAAGGAACGTTTGTTTGGCCTGACGAATGCGCAAGGCAACCACGGCGAGGACGTGAAGGAGCTGTACTTTTACGTCGATGGCACCCCGACGCATTCCTACATGCGCATGCTGTACAAATATCCGCACGCCGCATTCCCCTACGACGATCTCGTCGCGGAAAACGGCCGACGCGGTGCGGACATGCCGGAGTACGAAGTACTCGACACGGGCGCGTTCGAAGACAACGCGTATTTCGATGTCCATGTCGAGTACGCGAAAAATACGCCTGAAGATATCGTGATGCGGGTGACGGTCGAAAATCGCGGGGATCGCTCCGCTTCGCTCGACCTCCTGCCGCAGATCTGGGCGCGCAATACGTGGTCGTGGCAGCCTTCGAAAAAACCTTCACTGACCTTGCAATCCGATGCAAAGGGCAGCCGCGTGATAGCGCAAAGCGACGGCCACGAGCCACTGGTCGTAACCGCTGAAGCGCGCGGCGACGCCACGGTCAACTGGCTGTTCTGCGAGAACGAAACCAACGTCAGGCGCTTGTTCGGCTCGGAAGGGGCGGGACCGTTCAAGGACGGCTTCAACGACTACATCGTGCAGGGCGAAGAAAGCGCCATTCGCCGCGACACCGGCACGCGCGCCGCCGCGCACGTGCATCTCGAGTTTGCCCCGAACAGCCGCACGGTCGTGACCATGCGCTGGCGCCCGGCGTCGGATGTGGATTGTGACCGGCAACCGCTTGATATCGACGCGCTGTTTGCTCGCCGTATTGCGGAAGCCGATGCCTTTTACGCGGGCCTCCAGCATGAAATCGTTGACGCCGACCAGCGGCTCGTACAACGTCAGGCGCTGGCAGGCATGCTGTGGTCGAAGCAGTTTTACCAATTCGATGTCACGCGCTGGATGGACGGTGATCCGTTGCAGCCGAAACCGCCAGCCTCCCGCAAGCGTGGCCGCGATGCCGACTGGCGGCACTTGTGCAATGCGGACATTGTCTCAATGCCGGACAAGTGGGAATACCCGTGGTACGCATCGTGGGACCTCGCGTTTCATGCGGCCGCGTTTGCACTGGTCGATCCGGCATTCGCGAAGAAACAATTGCTGTTGCTGGTGAAGGACCGCTACCAGCATCCCAACGGGCAACTGCCCGCCTACGAATGGGCGTTCGGTGATGCCAATCCGCCGGTTCACGCATGGGCGACATGGCGCGTTTATGAAATCGATCGCGCCATTACCGGCAAGGCGGATCGCGACTTCCTTGAACTCGTCTTCCACAAGCTGCTGCTGAACTTCTCGTGGTGGGTGAACCGCAAGGACGCCGACGGCCGCAACATCTTCCAGGGCGGTTTCCTCGGGCTGGACAACGTCGGCATCTTCGACCGCTCGGCGCCGCTGCCAACGGGCGGCCGCATCGACCAGTCCGACGGCACCGCATGGATGGCCGCGTATGCGCTCGACCTGATGCGGATCGCGCTGGAACTGGCGGTCGCGAATCACGTATTCGTCGATATCGGCGTGAAGTTCTTCGAGCATTTTTTGTACATTGCCGAGGCGGTCAGTTGCAGCGATACGTGTGACACCGGTCTCTGGGATGAACGCGACGAGTTCTTCTACGACGTGCTGCAACTCCCTGACGGCACGAGCGTGCCAATGCGCATCCGCTCTATCGTCGGCTTGATTCCGCTGTTCGCGGTCCATGTGCTCGAAGAGCATTTGCACGGCCAGTTGCCGGGCTTGCGGGACCGGCTGACATGGTTCCTCGAGCATCGGCCTGATCTCGCGAAGCTGGTGTCGCGCTGGAACGAGCCGGGCAAGGGCAATAGCCTGCTGCTGTCGGTGCTGCGTGGACATCGGATGAAGGCGCTGCTCAGGCGCATGCTCGACGAAAGCGAGTTCCTGTCCGACTACGGCGTGCGTGCGTTGTCGCGAGTACATCGGGACGCGCCGTTCGTGCTCGAGCACAACGGTGACCGCTTCTGCGTGCAGTATCTGCCGGGTGAATCGGATTCACGCGTGTTCGGCGGTAACTCGAACTGGCGCGGGCCGATCTGGATGCCGGTCAACTATTTGCTGATCGAATCACTATACGAATTCCATCGTTATTACGGCGATGATTTCCGCGTGGAGTATCCGACGGGATCGGGCGAGAAGCGCTCGCTGAGTGAGATAGCCGACGAACTCGCGCGCCGCCTGACGCGCCTGTTCCTGAAGGGCAAGGACGGCTTGCGCCCGGTCATGGCCGCGTATCCGCAACTGCAGGCGGACCCGCGCTCGGAAGACCTGGTGCTGTTCCACGAGTACTTTCATGGCGATACCGGCCGAGGCGTGGGCGCGTCGCACCAGACCGGCTGGAGCGGGCTGGTCGCGCTGCTGTTGCAGCCGCGCGTAAGCATGGTCGCGCAGAACCTGCCGGTCGGCGGCGAGGTCTATCCCGAAGTGGAACTGGCAACGAAGTAACCGAAACGACAAAGCAGGCAGGCGGGTTCATTCCGCCTGCCTCTTCCACCGCCCGCGTCATTCGTTATTGCACAACATCAACACCTTTTCTGCATCGGTGCATGGGCGCTTAGGTGCGTGTTGCGTCACGGGCGTAGCCGACTCGCCGCTGCCAGCCGACGCCATCTTCCGGATGCACGCCCGCAAGTGTTTTTCTATCGGCGGATAGTATTTCCAGCCGCGAGTGAGCGGTGGCAATTCCATCTTCACCTGCTTCCATTTCGGATGGCCATTGGCCTGCAGCTCATCGAAGTGGGTGCAGAGCGAGTCGGCAAACTGCGTCATCGCGCCGACGGTACCGCGCAGGTTGTAGTCGTAAGTCACCAGAAACGCCTTGACGGTGAACGTCGGCGAATCTTCCTTGATCCAGTTCGGATAACTCGACGTGCGGATGGTCGCCGGGAAATACGTCTGTTCAGCACGCGCGGTCTCGGGCGCTGAAGGATCGACCTTGAGCAGTTTGATCTGGCTCAGCAGGTCCGGGTTCAGGTCCTGGAACAGCTTGGCCGGCTGCCCCGCGATGATGACCGCCACATCGAGTTTGCGCACGATCAGCTTGGCGAGCGCGTCCTCGTTGCTGTAATGCTGCGCGTTCTGGTCGGGGATCGGGCTATTGAACATCAGCCTGTAGATCGTGGTTGCCGATTGCGCCGTGCCGCTGCCGATCAATCCGACGCTGATGTTCTTGTCCTTGATCTCATGGATGTAGTTCAAGGGCGAGTCCGCCCGGACTACGAAGTAAATTTCTTCGTTATACAAGGGCATGATGAGCCGCAAAGGCTGGATGATCTTGCCTGCTTCCGTGTTGCCGGCCTTGGCCATATCGAGGTAAGCCTGGTACACGTCCGACTGCACGAGCGCGAATTTCACGCCCGGTTCGTAACGCATGCGCTGCACGTTTTCGGCGGAGCCCTTGGACGCGAGAACGTCCAGGTTCATGCCGATCGGATCAGCCACTATCTTCGACAGGTCCTGGCCTATCTGGATGTAAGTGCCGCGTTCCGGTCCGGTGACGATCTTGTAGTCGGATTGCGCATGCGCCTCCGCAACGAGGCCGGCGAGCCCGAAGAGGGCGAACAGCATGAAGAAGAAAGTCTTGCGCATGATGTCGTGTGAGTCGTTTTAATGTGTTGGCCAACTTTCATTACACGTATAGACCACAGTGGCCTGCGTCTCCCGGCGCGGCCTTCAACCTCCTAAAAGTCTCCTGTTCCCTGTCTCCCGGGTGTTTCTGCAGCGTGTTTCTACCGCGTGCTTCCTACTGCGGCGTGGAGCGTTGTGCAGGCGACGGGCTCTTGCTCCAGCCCGACTCCAGGATTGCGCGCTCCTCCTCGTCGGCATTGGTCGAATTGAAGGCCGGCACATGCATTGGAGCCGCACTGGTCAGGTTGCGACCTGAGGCGGCCGTGCGAGCCACGGGAGGCGACACAATGCCCGCCCGCACCGGCGCAGCTTCGCTGACCGGTGCGAGTGGCCGTGTCGACGTCGGTGAGGCGGTATCGCTCGGAATCTGGGCCGCAGTAGCCGGAGGATTGCCCACCAATGCGGTAGCGGGCATCGCGTCCGGACCGTCCGGCATCGGGACAAACGCGGGTGCTGCCGAACGAGATGGCGCAGTCTCTTGCAGCAGCGGCGTGCCGGTCGCTGCCGACGTGAGCGGAGCCTGCGAGCCCGTGCTGACGCGCGCCGCTTCTGGCGCGGCCCGTGCGGCGACAGGCGAGCGCTTGGTCGTGACGACCGTGGGTGCGACCGGCGCCGCTGCCAAGGGTGTTTGAATGGGCGTGGGCACTCCCATCGCGGCGACGGCTCGCGCATGCTCGGCCGCCGAGACGCTGACGGCGGGCTTGTGTGTCGACGCAGGCGCAACCGTGGCCGCTACACGCGGAGCGGGGGCATCCATGGGCGCAGGCGTCACTGCTGCCGTGTTCGCATTGTTATGGCGGCCGCCATGCGCCGCCGTGGTCGCGGGAGCGGGCGCGGGTTTATTGAGCCATCCCGAACGGGCGATTGCGTGCTCGACGAGGGTCTGCGCTTCCGCATTGCTGGCATCGATTGTCAGCACGACACGGGCGTTCTGGCGCACGCACAACCATGAGCCGATCGCTTCGCAACTGTGCGCGGCTCGCAGCATCTCGTCTCGTGCGTGTTCCAGGCTAGTGAGGTCTGCCTGGGTTTGCTGCACGTTGGCGGCGCTCAGTTGTGACGCCGGGATCTTCGAGAAACGCCGCCGCGCCGTGGTCAGGTCGCCGCGCGTGATCGCGTCTCGCGCGGCCTGCAGGTTGTCGGTCGCGCTGGCTAGCGGCGTTGCCGCGCGGGAGGAGGTATCGGTGGGCAAGGCTTCGCGGGCGGCGACGGAGGGCGTTGCCGCTGTTTGCGCCTGCCTGGTTGTCATGGCCGTGGCCGCGGCAGCGGACCTCGCCGGGGGCGCTGTGGGCGCTGGCGTATCGTGGGCGGTTTTCATATCGATGACGCCATACGCGCTATGCTCGGCCGGCGTTTCGGAGTGGGTGGCGGTATCAACGCGGCTGCTGCCGCGCTGCGAATAGATCACGCCGCCGGCTACCAGCACCAATGCCACGGCGCCCAGCGTGATGGTTCTCGATACGTCCCAGCGCGGCTCGCCGGTGCCGGCCAGCCTGGACTCGTCCGTCATGCTCGGGTAGGGCGGCGACACGTTCAGGACTTCGCGACGCGCACCGAAAGGCAAGCGCAGGTTTGTTGAGAGCGCGGTGGTTTTCGCCGCGCTTGAGTCCGGGCCAACCGGGCCGTGATCGGCGCCGCAATGCGGACACATATCGGCATCGCTCGGGATGTCGTTGCCGCAACGCTTGCAGGTCACGGAATCGGCGGATGTGGGAAAGAAGAGATGGGCCATGCCAGAAACCTCCCGGGACACAAGGGTTGTCCCTCCCGCTTGCGTGTCCGGTTTAATCGGACAATACCGTTACTCGTATGATGAAATGCTTCGGACTCCCTAAGCTAAACAATCGCCGAGGGAGCCGGAATCAATATGTGACATCTCCGTGGCGGCGTCAACACGCTAGGGGATCGATCACGCGGAGCTTGCGCCACAGCGCTTAAATGCCTGCTTAGGCCCCGCCGGTCAAGGCGCTGGCGAACAGGTAAAAGCGGCCGGTGGTTTCGTCGGCGGGAGCCTAGGTTCTGTCCGAATATGGCGCTTCAAGGCACGCCTAAACAGGCCGCTGCGGATTCAAAAACAACAGCTTGAGCCCATTATTCTTCGGTGTTTACGCTGAATAGAACACCCAGTAATAAATTTGAGCCAGACTCGCAATTTGGTAGGATGTAAGCGCGCTGCGAGAGGCTGGGCGCAACACCCCTAAAGCCGCCAAAAATACAAGTGACTCACCATCCGATGCTCGCCGCGTGACCTCGGCAACTCACCCGGCATCGGGCCTGGAGAAGGGACATATCGATGGACATGCCGTCTAAGGGCGAGAATGCGCAGCTCATACGGATCACCTGGCCGTTTCTGGTCGTCATTCTTGTCCTGGTTTCGCTCGCCATTTTCAGTATCGACATCATGTCGTCGGTACGGGCCTACATTGGCGGAGAAAGTATCTGGTCGAAGGGCCAGAAAGATGCGGCTTTCTATCTGAACCTGTACGCCGAAACCGGCTCCGAAAGCAGCTACAAGCAGTATCTGACCGCCATGGACGGCCCGCGCAACCTGCGCACGGCCCGTCTGGCACTCGACCAGCCCAAGGCTGATCCGGTCACCGCACGCCGGGCGCTCATGGCGAGCGGCGTACATCCCGACGACGTCAGCGACGTGATCTGGACCTTCAAGATGTTCCGCCACGTCAGCTATTTCAGCGAGGCGGTCGGCTACTGGACCCGCGGCGACGCCGAAATGGCGAAGCTGGAGCGGGTCGGCAACGAGCTGCACGCGCGGGTCGCGGCCGGCGGCTTGCCCATGAACCTCGTGAGTGCCTATAAAGCGCAGATTGCGACGATCAACGCGACCATCGCGCCGCTCTCCTGGGCTTTCTCTCAGGTATTAAGTACTGCATTCCGTAAGACGGCGTCATTGTTACTGACGGTCGACCTGGTCGCCGCGCTACTGCTCGTGTGTCTCTCAACGGTGCATGTGCGGCGGCTGATCGGGCAGCGCGGGCGCATTGAAGCCGCGCTCAAGCGAAGCGAGGCGCGCGCGAAAGCGACGCTTGGTTCCATCGGCGAGGCGGTGATCGCGACGGGACCCTCAGGGCATATCGAGTTCATTAACCCGGCGGCCGAGCGCATCGCCGGACGTCTGGCGGACGACTGTCTCGGGCGGCCGCTGATCCAGAACTTCAGGTTGCTTCACGCCGATAGCCGCCAGCCGCTCAACCCGATCGAAGACGCCCGGGCGGGCACGCGCCCAGATGGCGAAGCCGCTGAAATGCTGCTGCAGCGGCGCGACGGCGCAGAGATTCGCGTGCAGGCGGTGACGTCGCGCATCAGCGCGGCAGGCGCATCGCCGAACATGGCCGATGAGGAATCCGGCTTCGTGCTGATCCTGCGCAATATGACCCGCGAGTACGAATATATCGAAAGCCTGGCTTGGCAAGCCACGCACGACGGCCTCACGGCGCTCGTGAACCGCGCCGAATTCGAGCGGCGCCTGCAACATGCGCTGGGTACGCGCTGGAGCGAGGTGGCGTCGTGGCTGCCGGCGGCATCGGCGCTCCTGTTCCTCGATCTTGACCGTTTCAAGGTGGTCAACGACACCTGCGGCCACGCAGCCGGCGACGCCATGTTGCGTGAAGTCGCGTTGCGCTTCGAGGCCAGCCTGCAGCCCGACGACACGCTCGCGCGGCTCGGCGGCGACGAGTTCGGCGTGCTGCTGCAGGGTTACGACACCCCGGGCATCCAGGAGGTCGCGGAACGCCTGCGCGCGTGCCTGAATGACTTCGTCTTCAACTGGGAGGCGCAGCCGTTCACCACCAGCGTGAGCGTTGGCGTGGTTGACTTGCGCAACACGGAAATGAGCGTGGAAGAGGCCATGCGGCTCGCCGATATCGCCTGCTACATGGCGAAGGAACGCGGCCGCGACCGGGTGCAGCTGGCGGACCTCGGCGACCGCGAACTGGCGCGCCACGCGAGCGAGGTATCGTGGGGACGACGTCTGAAGCAGGCGCTCGAACACGACGACTTCTGCCTCTACGTGCAACCTATCGTGGCTGTCGGCGAGGGCTTGCCGGCCTCAACGGAAGGGCAGCGCGCCGAATTGCTGTTGCGCATGCTCGACCCGACCGTGACCAACGGCGTGATCGCGCCAACGCTGTTCATTCCTGCCGCCGAGCGCTATGGCCTCATGACGGCGATCGACCGGTGGGTGATCCGCAATGCCTTCGATATGCTGTCGCGTACCCGTCATAAGCGTTTCAAGGAATACGCGATCAACCTGTCGGGCGCGTCGGTCGGCGATGAACGTTTCCTCGGCTTCGTGCGCGAGCAATTTCAGCGCACAGGCGTCTCGCCTGGCATGATCTGCTTCGAAATTACGGAGACCACCGCGATTGCCAACCTGGCATCGGCGGCGCGGTTCATGCACGAACTGAATGCGCTCGGCTGCCATTTCGCACTCGATGACTTCGGCGCCGGCATGTCGTCGTTCGGTTACCTGAAGCATCTGCCCGTGGAGTATTTGAAGATCGACGGCAGTTTCGTGACCGACATGGTGCTCGATCCGGTGAGCCGCGAGATGGTCGCGGCCATCAACGAAATGGGCCACTCCATGAAATGCCGGACCATTGCGGAATACGTGGAAAGCGAAGGGATCCTGCGGGCGCTGCATGCCCTCGGGGTGGATTACGCGCAAGGGTATTACATAGGGCGGCCAACGCTTTGGACAGAGCCGGCCGTCCTGACATTAGCTAAGGAGGCGTAATGGGGGGTGGGTTTACAAGAGAGGGCGACCTCAAGAACACAGCAAGCTACCCACTTTGGTTGCAGGAAGTTTTGTTGGAAACCGGCGCGGCGAAAAACCGTGTGACGTCTCATCCGCTGTTTCGGTCCTTGCGCGACGCCGAGCTTGGCCCGCGTGAAATGCGTGCGTTCCTGATCAACGGCTGGCCGGTGATCAATCAGTTTCCGCAGTACATGGGCATGAACCTGCAGAAGATCGGACCCGAAGAAACGCCGGGCTTGCGTATGGCGCGGCGGTATCTCACGCGTAATATCCGCGTCGAGCAGAACCACGCCGATTACTGGGTCGACTGGGCCGCGGCCCACGAGGTAACGCGCGAGGACCTGCAAGCCGGCGAAGCGCCCGCGCTTGCGTTCGCACTGAGTCACTGGTGCTGGAAAAGCAGCAATGCGGACCCGCTGCATGCGTCGATCGCGGCGACTAATTTTGCCGTTGAAGGGGTGACCGGAGAATGGTCGACGCTGCTCTGCAGCCGCGACACCCTCGCGCACAGCTACCCTGAACCGATCCGCAAGAAGACCATACGCTGGCTCAGGATGCACACCCATTACGACGACGCGCATCCGTGGGAAGCGCTCGATATTGTCGCCACCATGATGGGCCTCACGCCGCGCATGGCCGACATCCGCGAAGTCAAACGCAGCATCCAGCGCAGTTACGAGTACTTCGAGGTCAGCTTGAACTGCTGCCTCGAAGTGTGATGCCCGCCGCTTTAGGTCCTTACTTCCCTAACTGCAGCTTGCCGTCGAGCCGCCGGTTCAGACCGAGCGGATTGGCGGTCTTCAATGCGTCCGGCAACAAGCCGTCGGGCATGTCCTGGTAGCTGACGGGACGCAGGAAGCGGTCGATGGCGAGACTGCCCACGGACGTTGATCGGCCGTCGGCGGTGGAGGGAAAGGGGCCGCCATGGACCATGGCATGTCCAACTTCGACGCCCGTACCGAACCCGTTGACAAGAATCCGTCCGGTGCGCCGTTCGAGCGCTGGCAGGAAACGGCGTGCATCGTCGAAATCCGCTTCGTCGATATGCAATGCCGCCGTCAACTGGCCTTCCAATTGTTCGACGAGCTCAAGCACGGTGGCCAGGTCCGGGCATCGGACGATCAGTGAAGCCGCGCCAAAGATCTCCTCATGCAATTCCGGGTTAGCGCGGAACGCTGCAGCGGTGGTCGAGAACAACGCCGCTTGCCCTTGCGTCGCGCCTTTCGCTGCACAACCTCGCGCGAGTGTCTGGACCTCGCCGTGTTCCGCTGTCTTGTTCACCGCCGATTCGTAAGCCTTGTGAATACCCGGCGTCAGCATCGTGGCGGCCGGCGTCTCGCTCAACGCAGCACCGGTTGCTTCGATGAACGCATCGAGCTCGGGGCCATCAATTGCCAGCACCAGGCCAGGGTTCGTACAGAACTGGCCGGCACCCAGCGCAAGCGAGCCGGCGAAGGCCTTGCCGATCGCCGCGCCGCGGTTTTTCAACGCGTGCGGGAACAACAAAACCGGGTTGATGCTGCTCATCTCGGCGTAGACCGGAATCGGTTCGCGACGCGCCGCTGCCAGCTTCATCAGCGCCGTGCCGCCGCCGCGCGAGCCGGTAAAGCCGACTGCCTTGATGCGTCGATCCGAGACGAGACCCTGGCCGATGTCGCGGCCGCTATCGAAGAGCAGGGAGAATGTGCCTTCCGGCAGACCGCAGTCCGCGACCGCTTTTTGCACGGCGCGTCCGACCAGCGCCGACGTCCCCGGATGCGCCGAATGCGCCTTCGCGATCACGGGACAACCGGCGGCCAGCGCGGAGGCAGTGTCGCCACCGGCAACCGAGAACGCCAGCGGGAAGTTGCTCGCGCCGAACACGGCGACGGGGCCGAGGGGCACATAACGCAGGCGCAAATCGACGCGCGGCAGCGGCTTGCGCTCCGGTTGCGCCGGGTCGATACGCACGCCAAGGAAATCGCCTTCGCGCACGACCGCCGCGAACATGCGCAACTGGCCGACGGTCCGGCCGCGTTCGCCCTCGATGCGTCCGCGCGGCAGGCCGCTTTCGGCTACGCAGCGGTCGATCAGCACATCGCCGATATCGAGGATGTTCTGCGCGATCGTTTCCAGGAACCTGGCGCGGGTTTCAAGCGGCAGTTCGCGGTAGATATCCGATGCTTGCCACGCTAGCGCGCAGGCTTGCTCGAGTTGATCGAGCGACGCGCCGCCGAAGGCGGGCGCGAGCGGCTCGCCCGTCGCGGCATCGATACCCTTGATTGAGCCGTTCGTACCGTGGACGGATTGTTTGCCGATCAGCAGATCGCTGGAAATTTCCATGATGTTTCGAATCCTGTGGGTGTAATTGAGCGTGCGGATTGCGTTACTTGGCGCGTGCTATTTGCCCCAGCTCAGCACGAGCGGATCGAGGCGGCGCGCGACTTTCAGCAAGCCGGCGCGAGTCGATGGATGCATCGCGGCAAACGGGTGACGCGTGGTGTCGGAGCGGATCACGCCGCCCTCCATCATCAGCGCCTTGCAGGCGGCGAGACCGCATTGGCGGTTTTCGTAGTTGATCAGCGGCAGCCATTGCTCATACAGCTTGGCGGCGCCTTCCGTATCGCCCGATGTGTAGGCGTCGACGACCTTGCGAATCCCGTCCGGATAACCGCCGCCGGTCATCGCGCCGGTCGCGCCTGCATCGAAATCCGGAATCAGCGTGATGGCTTCCTCGCCATCCCACGGGCCGATGATCGCGTCGCCGCCCAGCTCGATCAGTTCGCGCAGCTTCGACGCCGCTTGCGCCGTTTCGATCTTGAAGTACGACACGTTCGCGATTTCCTTCGCGAGCTTCGCCAGGAACGGCGCGGAGAGGGGCGTGCCGGCGACCGGCGCGTCCTGGATCATGATCGGGATGTCGATGGCGTCGGACACGCGGTTGAAGAACTCGTAAATCCCGCGTTCGCCCACACGGATGGTCGCGCCGTGGTACGGCGGCATGACCATGACCATCGCGGCGCCGGCGTCCTGCGCGGCGCGGCTGCGGGCCGCGCAGACATCGCTGCTGAAATGCGTGGTGGTCACGATCACCGGCACGCGGCCGGCCACGTGCTCCAGCACAGCTTTCTGTACGGCGGCGCGTTCGTCGTCGGTGAGCGCGAATTGTTCGGAAAAGTTGGCGAGGATGCACAGGCCGTGCGATCCGGCGTCGATCATGAAATCGATCGCGCGTCGCTGGCCATCGAGGTCGAGGCGGCCGGTGGCGTCGAAGACGGTCGGGGCGACCGGGAACACGCCGCGATAGATTGCGCGGTTAGACGGATTGGGCATCAGGAGTCTCCATTATCTATTTGAGACAACTATAGGGGCTGGTTCGAGGCGCTGTATAGTGAAACCTTTCCATCTAGTGATCGCTTTTGCGACTCACCCTTAAGGTTCGTAGAACGCGCGATGAAATCCACGCTGGATGTATTGATGGGCCGCTTGCGCATGAAACAGTTGCAGTTGCTGATTGCGCTGGACGACCACAAGTCGCTGCACAAAGCCTCGAGCGCGATGTCGATGACGCAATCGGCCGCGAGCAAGGCGCTCGCCGAGCTGGAATCCATGCTGGAAGCGCCGCTGTTCGAACGCGCGAAGAAAGGGCTGGTGCCCAACCAGTTCGGTTTTTGCGTGATCCGCTACGCGCGGCTGCTGGCGGCCGACCTGACCTCGCTATGCCAGGAAGTCGCCGATATCCGCTCGGGCACGGGCGGCCGTCTGGCGGTGGGCGCGATCATGGGGGCGGTGCCGGATCTGGTGGTCCCAATCCTGAACGAGTTGCAGGTGAGCAACCCGGGTTTATCGAAAGAAATAGTCGAGGACACCAGCGCGCGGATGCTGGCGCTGCTCGACGAAGGGCGGCTGGACTTGGTGGTCGGCCGCTCGATCGTCAGCGATGAACCCTCGCGCTACATGTATCAGCCGATAGGCGATGAACCCTTGTCCGTGGTGGTGGGCTACGACCATCCGCCGTTTGCAGCCAATGAGCTGACCTTTGCCGATCTGGGCGGGCATCGCTGGGTCACGTATCCGAGCGCCATGCCCATGCAGGCGCTGTTGCAGCGCGAGATGGACCTGGCGGGCGCGCAGGTGCCTTTAAGCGCGATCTCGACGGCGTCGACCTTCGTGACAGTCGCGTTGCTGCAATGTAGCGCCGACCTGGTTTCGGTGCTGCCGGCGGGCGTTGCCCGGCTGTTTTGCAAGCATCGCATGCTGCGGACGCTGCCGATCGGCTTCAAGTCGAAATCGCAGACATTCGGGATCGTGACGCGCAAGGTCGGCGTGCTGTCGCCGTCGGCGCGTCAGTTTGTCCAGCGCTTGATGGACGCAAGCGCGTCGATGTCGCTCGCGACGGCAAGCCGGGAGTGACTGCTGCCGGGCACGCGCAAAGCAATCCGCTTCCCTCGGTTACGTCGTCTTATACTTTACTCACTCGCATCCAGTATCCGGACCGAGCGTTCCGGCGGGCGCCATCCATCCCGCCGGCATCAGCACGACCCAGGCGCCGACCCGGCGCTCACCATCAAGCTTACGGATCTCGGGCATGAGCCATATCACCATCGGCGCCTTGAACGGCCTCGCGACCGCTTTGCGCGGCCGACAGGCGGAACTCACCGAACGCTGGATGCAGCTCGTCTTCGGCGACGCAGAGGTAGAGCATTCCGACGATCTCACCTATCGGCAGCTTGCCGATCACGTCCCGCGCATTTTCGATGAAATCTGCCTCGTGCTCGAATCGCAGGACATGGATACGCAGGAACATGCGATCGAACATGACGCGCGCGAACACGGGAAATGGCGCTGGCAGCAGGGTTATCGCATTGACGAACTGGTTCGCGAACTGGACTTGTTTCGTCAGGTGCTGCTCGCGGCCATTGGCGAGTACGCGGAGCACGACCACTCATTCGATCGCAAGCGCGAGGAACGCGCCCGTCTGATCACCGACCAGACGCTCAGTTTCGTCACGCTCACGTCCGTTCGCGAGGCGGTGGGCGAGCGCGACCGGAAACTCGACGAATACACCGGCATGCTGGAGCGCGCGAATCACGAACTGACCCTGCGGCAGAAGTTGATCAGCGACCTTTACGAAACCCGCATGCAGGTCGCCCGCCGCGTGGCGCATGACCTGCGCAATTTCCTGAATGTGTTTGCCACTGCGCTGCAACTGATCGGGCGCTCGCAGGCGAAAAACGAAAGGGCGATTGCGCTCGCCAAACGGCAAGTCACCGACATGGCCACGCTCGTCGATGAAATGGGCGAATACTCGAAAGTGCTGGGCGATGATTCCATCCTCACGGTCGAGCGTTTCGACCTGAACGAATTCTTCGATGAACTCATGCAACTCTGCCACGGGTCCGCCAATGCGAAGGGGCTGACGCTCAAGGGGCGAGTTGATCCGGCATTGAGCACGATCGCGTCCAACCGGCTGAAGATGAAGCAGATCGCGCTGAACCTGCTGTCCAACGCGATCAAATACACGACTACGGGTGAGGTGGAACTGGCGATCGTCGTGTCGGACGCGAAGCACTGGACGCTGCGCGTGTCGGACACCGGTGCGGGGATCAGCGAAGAGGATCGCGAACGCGTGTTCGAGGAATTCGAACGCGCGGCGTCCGACGAGATTCCCGGCACCGGGTTGGGGCTGGCGATCGTGAAGGAACTGGCGCTCGAACTGCAGGGCGTGATCCGCTTTGAATCGTACAAAGGCCGCGGCAGTGTGTTCGAAGTGCGTTTTCCGCTGGTGCTTGAAATTGGTGGCGGGGCGGCGGTGGTTTGAATCGCGCACAATCGGTCGTTCTTCTATTTCGTATAGCGTTCGTGTACACTATACGAATGATCAAGAGCTTTCGACACAAAGGGCTGGAGCGGTTTTTTATGACCGGATCAAAAGCCGGGAGTGCCGCCGCCCATGCGGAGAAACTGCAGATTCGCCTGACGGCGCTGCATGCTGCTACGGGTCCCGAGGATATGAACGCAGCGGCGTGGAAACTCCACGCGCTCGCCGGCCGGAACTCGAAGAAGCAGGATGTCGAAGGCCACTGGTCAATATGGATAACCGGCAATTGGCGTCTGACGTTTTTTTTCGAAGGAACAGACGCTGTTCTGGTTGATTACCAGGATTATCACTAAGGAGCCCACGATGACATCAATGCATGACCCGGCGCACCCCGGACTGGTGTTGCGCGACTACCTGGGCGAACTCAGTATCACGACTGTTGCCGAGCGGCTGGGCGTAACGCGTGCCGCACTTTCTCGCATACTCAACGGTCACGCCGGCATTTCAGCTGAGATGGCTATATTGCTCGGTGCGGCGCTCGGAACGTCGGCCGAAATGTGGGCCATCATGCAGGCGCGCTACGATCTGTGGCAGGCGCAACGAAAACCGCATCGGAAGATCAAGCCGTTCCCCGAACTGGCACGAGCGGCCTGACGCGCGAATTGCCGCATCACCTGAACCGCCCTCGAGGCGGTTTTTTTTCGACCGGGCGCCATAACATGCGCGGTGTCGGCGATAAAGCCTTCGTGCAGGATCCGCAAAAGGCGGCAGACTGGCTGGCGGCCCGCAGCGTGCTGCCGCAGAAAATTAACGTGTCGGATTATTGCGAAGGTTTGATGCGGCATCTGTCCTCACGTTTCGTTCCGCCGATGCTGGAAACCTGACAGCAGAATCTGCTGTCGGCCCGCTTTCACAAGAAAGCAGATGCTGCAGCCGATCCCGACATCAGTAACGGCTGCTGTCGTGAGTCAATACACTGTGGCCTCAACCTGTGAACAACTGAGGGCAAAGTGTTATGAAACTCACCGACTTCAATACGCTGACGTTTGACTGCTACGGGACCTTGATCGATTGGGAGACCGGGATTTTCCAGGGGCTGCGTCCTCTGCTTGATCGCGTCAAGCAGCCGCTGACGCGCGATCAGGTCCTTGAGGCCCATGCGCGGCACGAATCCTCGCAGCAGAAATACACGCCTGCCAAGCGGTATCAGGAACTGCTGACTATCGTCTACAAACGACTGGCCGAGGAATGGCAAGTGCCGGTTACGCTGGACGACTGCGTAGCGTATGGAAAGTCAGTTCAGAACTGGCCGGCTTTCGACGATTCGGCAGAAGCCTTGCGATACCTCAAGCAGCATTTCAAGCTCGTCATCCTGTCGAACGTCGATAACGAAAGCTTCACTCACAGCAATGCGAAATTGCAGGTCGAGTTTGACGCAATCATCACCGCCGAAGACGTGGGTTCGTACAAACCGTTGTCGCGTAATTTCGACTACATGCTGGAGAAGCTGGGTGATCGTGGAATCAAAAAGGAAAATATCCTGCATACCGCCGAGAGCCTGTTTCACGATCACAAGCCGGCCAACGAGTTTGGCCTGGCATCGTGCTGGATTTATCGCCGGCACGACAAGGAAGGCTTCGGTGCGACAATGAATCCGGGTCAGCAGCCTAAGGTGGACTTCCGCTTCAACAGCATGGCGGCGCTCGTGAAAGCGCACCAGGAAGCCTTGCTGCAAAGTAATGCTTGATCGTGACTGACGCTCGCCGTAGTACAACGCGTTTTATTTTCTGGAGGTTCAAGTGCGACTCACTGATTTCAGGGCACTCACCTTCGACTGTTACGGCACGCTGATCGACTGGGAACGCGGAATAACTACCGGCGTTGCGTCGCTGGTCAACCGCGTTGACCAGCCGTTGACGCGTGACGACGTGCTCGAGGCGCACGCGCGCCACGAATCATCTCAGCAACGCTATACACCGGAGATGCCGTATCGCGATCTGCTCGCGGTCGTGTTCAAGCGGCTCGCGGAAGAATGGAAAGTACCCTATTCAACGGATGAGGCTGTCGCATACGGCTGCTCAGTCGCTCAGTGGCCCGCTTTCCCCGACTCCGCAAGCACCCTGCAATATCTGAAGAAGTACTTCAAGCTGATCATCCTGTCAAACGTCGACAACGAGAGTTTTGCCGCCAGCAGGTCGATGTTGCAAGTAGACTTCGACGCGGTCATCACAGCGGAAGATGTCGGCTCTTATAAACCGTCACATCGCAATTTCGATTACATGCTTGAACTGCTTCCTTCGCTTGGCGTGCGAAAGGAAGAGACGCTGCACGTTGCGGACAGCACATTCCACGATCATGAACCGGCAGCCGAGCTTGGCATAAAATCCTGCTGGATCTACCGCCGGTTTGAGCAAAGGGGCTTCGGTGCCACAATGCGCACGATCAATGAACCGCCGGTCGAGTTCAAATTTACGAGCATGGCGCAACTGGTGAAGGCGCACCACGAAGAGTTAAGCGGAGGGTGACCGGATAGACCCGCCTGCAAATCACCGGACGCGAGAGCACCACATGACCACTCGACAGAAACTGGATCGGATCGACATCAAGATCCTGGCGGAACTGCAGAAGAACGGCAATATAACGAATGCGAACCTGGCCAACGCGGTCGGGCTATCGCCGAGTCCGTGTCTTCAGCGAGTCAAACGGCTCGAGTCGTCGGGCATCATCTCCGGGTATGGCGCGCACCTTAATCTTGCCAAGCTGACGACTACGGTGACGGTGTTTACCGAGGTGATGCTGCAGGATCATCGGCGCGAGGACTTCATCCGGTTTGAAGCGAATGTCCGGGCGATCGACGAGATCATCGAATGTCATCTCGTCAGCGGAGGTTATGACTATCTGCTGAAGTTTCTCGTCGGCAATATCGGCCACTATCAGGAGGTCGTGGAACGCCTGCTGGATCTCAACCTCGGCATCGAGAAATACTTCAGCTATATCGTCATCAGGTCGCCGTTTGTGAAGCACGTCGCGCCATTGGACAGACTGCTGACGGACGAACAATAAAGTTCGTCACGTCAGCGTTCAGGCCTGCACCGCTTCGCGTTCTTTGTTGCTCGTTTTGCTGTCTTCCTGTGCGACTGCCGCACGCACCAGCGGCAACAGATCGCGCCCATAACCCAGTGCATCTTCCAGAGGATCGAAACCTCGGATCAGGAACGTCGAGATACCCAGGCGGTAATACTCGATCAACGCTTCCGTCACTTGTTCGGGCGTGCCGACCAGCGACGTGGAGTTGCCGGCCGCTTTTGTCAGCGCGGCAATACCGGTCCAAAGACGCTTGTCCACCACGGACCCTTTCGCGGCTTCAGCAAGCAGGCGCTGCGCTCCGACGTTCTTGGGTTCAGCCGGACGGCGAGTAAAGTTAGGATTGCTTTTCACTACCTCGGTCGCGCGTGCAAGGATCGATTCCGCACGCGCCCAGGCCGCATCTTCTGTTGAAGCGATGATTGGACGCAGCGAAAGGCTGAAGCGGATAGCGTTCTCACGCCCATACGGTTTGGCGGCCGCGCGCACTCGTTCGATGGTCTCGGCGACCTGCGCCAGCGATTCGCCCCACAGCGCAAAAACGTCGGCATGCTTGCCCGCGACCTGAATTGCTGCTTCTGATGAACCGCCGAAATACACCGGCAGGTGCGGCTTCTGCAAAGGACGAATGAGCGACCGGTGACCCTTCACCCTATAAAACGTGCCCTCATGATCAAACGGCGTTTCGCTGGTCCATGAGCGCTTCACGACATCGAGATATTCATCGGTGCGTTTGTAGCGGTCGTCGTGTTCGAGGAAGTCGCCGTCGCGTTGCTGTTCGGTATCGTCGCCGCCCGAGATGATATGCACGGCGGTGCGGCCTGCGCTGAAATGATCGAGCGTGGCGAGTTGACGGGCGGCGAGCGTCGGCGCGACAAAGCCCGGGCGATGGGCAAGCAGGATACCCAAGCGCTTCGTCTGTTGCGCGACGAACGACGCAATTTGGAAGCCGTCTGGCGACGCACTTGAATGAGCGATCAGCACGCGGTCGAAGCCACCATATTCATGCGCTTGCGCGACCGCGGCAATGTACGGCGGGTTAACCGCGGGTCCTTGCGGCAAGTGGATTTCGCTTGATTCCTGATGGCTCACATAACCGATGAATTCAACGCTCATAGTGGTGCTCCCTTGATAGATTGTCTGGCCTGAAGCGCGGCGAATCCGGTGCGCCCGAATGCACTGAGCAGCGCGTCGTTTTGCGGCGTGTGAATGCGCGAGCACAGCACGTCGCGATGATGGCGTTCAAGCGGGTTGTTGCGGCTCAGCCCCGGATTGCCGCTGGCCTCGACCGCGAGTTCGACGGCCGTGATGGCGTTCTGCGTCACGAGATATTTGATGGCGGGCGCTTCATGCAGCGGAATGTTGCCGTTCGAGCCGGCATCCAGCAGCACACGGTTATTAAGCAGCAATGCGTCGATACGGCCAAGCGTCTGCTGGAAACTGCCCAGGCTCGACAGCGGCGCACCCAGGTTGGCGGGTTTGCGATCAGAGGCCCACGATGCAAACCAGTCGCGCGCAGACTGGGCGACGGCATCGTAGATCGATGAAAGCAGCACGTTCATCCACAGCGTGGTGAGCGGGTCCATGCCGCTCGCGGCGATCTCGGGAGAGTTGAAATCGACTGCATGAGCAGCGGGAACACGGACGTTCTCGAAGATCACTTCGTGACTGCCGGTTGCACGCATGCCAAGGTGATTCCACGGCTCGCCGAACCGGATTCCCGGTGTGTCCCGATGCACGAGGAACGTCCCCACGCGCGGCGGGTTTTCGTCCGTGCGGCCCCAAACGGCGAACCATGTCAGGCCCGGACTACCGGTCGAATAGATCTTGCTGCCGTTGAGAATCCACGCGTCGCCGTTGTCGGTCAGGCGTCCGATCGTGCCGGGCAAACCGCCGCGAGAGGGCGAGCCCAACTCGGGCTCCACGCGCAGCGAGTTGATGAGTGCGCCGTTTTCCACTGCATCACGGGCGACTTGTTCCTTCAGCGCTTGCGGCCAGTTTGGGTTGGCCTGCAGGCGCAGATGATAGAGACATTGCATCACGAGGATCAGCGCCGTCGACGGCTCGCCACGCGCAACCGCACGCACCACCTTGAGTACTTGCGGGAGCGTAGCTTGGCGCCCGCCAAGTGCTTGCGGCACCGTCAGCGCGAGCAAACCCGCGCTTCGCAAACGCGCGAGGTTGTCGTGGGGAAAGATCGCGTCACGATCCAGCGCGCCGGCGCTCGCAGCAAAATCCTGAGTGAGCGCGGCCAGCCATTGGCCGGCGGCGGGACTGTCGAGATCGGCGAGAGCCTCAAGTGCTATCGGGTCCTGCAACGCTGTGGGCGGATGCCGTACGGTCATCGGAAAGTCCGTTATTGACGAGTGTTAATGCGCGGTGAACTGTGCGTCGAAACTTGGCGTGACGTCGAGAGTCGTCTTGATCACGCCCGCGCGAACGTAGAGATCGGCGGTGCGCTGCTGCTCGGCGATCACCTTGCTGTCGATCGTGATTGGCTTCAACTGCGCCCGTTGATACACCACCTTCAGCACATCGGCGGGCAGGTGCGTGACGCGCGACTGGATAGCCGCGACTTCGTCAGGATGCGACAACGCCCATTGCTGACCGGCCGCTACGCGGCGCAGGAAGTCATCTATTTGCGCGCGTTTGGTCTTGATCGATTCATCGGTAGCCGCCTGAAAGCTCAGGCCCGACGAAAGCCCCACACCATTCGCGATGATGCGATTGTTATCGCGCAATTCACCGAGCGCGACATACGGGTCCCAGGTGGACCACGCATCGACGTCGCCCGACTGGAGCGCTGACTTCGCATCGGCGGGTTGCATGAATGAGAGCGTCACGTCAGAGAGCTTGATGCCCGCGCGTTCGAGCGTCGCGATGGCCAGAAAATGGCCGATGGAACCTCGCGTGGTCGCAATGCGTTTGCCCTTCAGATCGGCTGCACTTTTGATGGGAGAGCCGGCCGGCACGAGAATCGCAAGGTCGACCGGTTGCGAGCGGGTTGCCGCTACCGCGCGCACACGTGCACCGGCGGCGTAAGCGAAGATCAGCGGGGCGTCGCCGAGACCGCCTATATCGATTGCGCCTGCATTCAAGGCTTCGCCGAGCGGTTGCGCGGCCGGGAAGTTGAACCATTCGATCTGGTACGGCACGTCTTTCAACTGGCCCGATGCTTCGAGAATGCCGCGTGTCTGCAACTGCTGGTCGCCGACTTTCAGAACAGGCTCAGCTACCGAAGCGAGCGGATGCAGCGCGGTGAATGAGGCAAGCGCGGCGATCAACAGGAGGCTGCGTCGTTTCATGAATCTTCCATACAGGAAAAGACATTAACGATACGATTCACCGCGGCATTAGACAAACGCGTTGTTCTGCTTTGCTAATCGCTGGAGTTGGAATGACGCGGTTCGGGCCGCGTCAGACCGTTCGCTTGAAAGCTGTTGTTTCAGATCGCGAAGAAACCGTGCGTACCGTCACGTTCGAGTTGTGCGACGAGGCCGTACTCCCACTCAAGGTACGCGTTCATGGCTTCGCGCGGAGCGTCGGTGCCTTCATACGGACGCCGATACCGGTCGATACGCGGCGATGCCAAATGTGTGTCGCCTTGGGCAAGGGGCAGGCCTGCCGCAATCCACGCAGCGGTGCCGCCTTCGAGCAGCAGGACAGGCTTTGATGTCAGCGCCGCCACGTCCGGTCGGGCGAATGCAGCAAGTGCGCTCGATCCGCAGGTGACCACGTATTGCTTTGCGTCCGGCAACGCGGGCAAGTCGAGCGCAAGCCGGGAGCGCACGGTCCACCACGCGCCTGGAATGTGTCCCTTCACATGGCTGGCGCTTGCCGTGAAGTCGAGCACGATGGTCTGACTCGCGGGATCGTCAAGCAGGGCAGCGAGTTCGTTCGCGGTGATCGCAGGTGTGGGTGCAGGCAGCGGTTTTTTAACGCGCCACGGACCTTCTTCAGTCAGGTCGGTGCTCGTTGCATCGTCGACTACATGGACGTCGATGTTCATCTGCGCGAGCCATGATGCGGTCATGTTGGCACGCACGCCGTCGTCGTCGAAGAGAACCACGCGCGCGCCTCGAACTGGCGCGAACATCTCCGTTTCCTGCACGAGCTGGCCGCCCGGCGCCCCTTGAAAATCCGCTGCATGGGCGTGCTCGTATTCGGCTGGCGTGCGGACATCGAAGCGATAGGTCGTGCGGTCAGCATCGTCCGCCCAGCGCTTCGCGTCCGACAACGTCGTGCGCTTCACGCCTGCGCGATCGGCTACGGCCCGCGCCGATTCGCGCGAAGCGGCGTCGGTGCGGCCGTCGTCGGTCGCAAACTGCCGCGCGCTGCCATGCGCGAGCGATTGACCCGCGAGCAGCCAGCCGATCGTGCCGTTGCGCAACGCCGCCACCGGGTTCGGAATGCCCGCATTCACGAGCGACTGCGTGCCGATAATGCTGCGCGTGCGCCCCGCGCAATTCACGATCACGCGTGTCCTGGGATCTGGTGCGAGTGCGCGGGCACGCAACACAAGTTCAGCGCCCGGCACGCTGATGCTGCCGGGGATGTTCATCGTCTGATATTCGTCGTAGCGGCGTGCGTCCAGCACGACTACGTCGTCGCCGCTTTTCAGCAACGCGTCGACTGCTTCCGCCGATAACGCCGGCGTATGCCGCTTCGCTTCCACGAACTCACCGAACGCCTTGCTAGGCACGTTGACGTCGCGGAACACCTCGCCGCCTGCACGTTCCCAGCCTCTCAGGCCACCTTCGAATAACGAAACATTGGAATAGCCGAGTTCTTCGAACTTGCGTGCAGCGCGCTCCGCGAGACCTTCGCCGTCATCGAGCAGAACGATCGGGACGCTCTTACGCGGCAGCTTCGTGAAGGCATCAAGTTCGATCTTGGACAACGACAGGTTCGCGGCAAACAACGGATGGCGTTGCGCGTGCGGATCTTCTTCGCGGACATCGAGGAATGCTATTTCGCGCTTTGAAAGCAGGGCGTCGCGCACGTCGTCGAAGCTGCGCTGGGGGATGGCGCTCATGAGTCGAGTCGTTCCTTCGAAAGGTTCCAGAGGTTGGGGAGCGTGTCGTTTGTATAGCCGGAGATGAAGGGCTTTGGCGGACCGTCAGCGGGATAGACGTGCCGCGAGATGCCGCCGATATTCGCACCGTATACATGGATGCTGATGGACACGCGGTCGTCAAACGCATTGCTCACGCGATGAATATCGCCAACAGTCGGTGACACCGCAGCCACCGCGCCTCGTTCGAGCAACTGGTCTTCGCCCGATATAACCAACGCGCCGTCGTCGTTGCGTACATACGAGCGTGCAACTTCCGCGCCGCGCAATACACCGACGAGGCCCCATACCGTGTGATCGTGGACGGGCGTTTGCTGACCCGGTCCCCACACGAAACTGACGACCGAGAAACGGTGACGGGCATCGGCATAAAGCAGGAATTGCTGGTAGTAATCAGGCGACGGTTGCGAGTAGGCATCGGGCAGCCAGTCGTCTTCGGCTATCAGCTTGCCGAGCGCAACGGCCCCTTGTTCCAGCAGGTGCGCTTCAGGCAAATTTGAATCGACGAGTTGCGCAATCTCGCTTATGAATCCGCGCAGTTTTTCATGGCTCATTGCTGACTGTAGCGTCACGCCGCGTGCGCAATGTGGGATGTCAGTTCACGCGTGGCCGGGATCAGCTCGCGTCCGTAATCGAGCGCGTCTTCCAGCGGATCGAAGCCGCGAATCAGGAACGTGGTTACGCCGAGCGCGTGATATTCGGCCAGCGTTTGTGCCACTTGATCCGGAGTGCCAACGAGTGCCGTTGAGTTCGACCGGCCGCCGATCTCCTTCGCCACGCCGGTCCACAGGCGATCATCGGCCCGCACGCCGTCTCCCGCCGCGGCGAGCAAGCGGCGCGCGCCTTCGCTTTGCTGTGGCGTTGCTACACCGAGACCTTGCACTGCACGCAGGCGCCGCGTTTCAGCAAGAATGTGATCTGCGCGTTCCCATGCGGCCTTTTCTGTTGCCGCAAGAATTGGGCGGAACGATACCGAGAAGCGCACGTTATTGCGGCCATGCCTGGCCGCTTCCGCGCGGACGCGGGTGATTTGTTCGCGCACTTGTTCTTTCGATTCGCCCCACAGCGCATAGACGTCTGCGTGCTTGCCCGCAACCTCGATAGCCGGCGCCGATGCACCGCCGAAATAGATCGGCACATACGGAGCTTGCTTGGGCTTGACTTCGGAGAACGCTTTTTCGAAGCGGTAATAGCGGCCTTCGTGATCGAAGGGTTCGGATTCGGTCCATACGCGCCGCAGGATTTGCAAGTATTCGTCGGTGCGGGCGTAGCGTTCGTCATGCGAGAGAAAGTCGCCGTCGCGGCGTTGCTCGACGTCGCTGCCGCCCGAGATGAAGTGGACCGCAAGGCGCCCGCCGCTGAGCTGATCGAGCGTGGCGAGCTGGCGTGCGGCCAAAGTTGGCGCGACGAATCCTGGGCGATGCGCGAGCATGAAGTGGGTGCGCTGCGTGACGCCGGCCGCATAGGCGACGGTCAGCATGGCGTCGGGGCTGGTCGACTGATAGGGCACGAGAATGCGGTCGAAGCCGGCTTTTTCGTGCGCCTGGGCGAAGTCGCGGAGGTAGTCGATATCGATTGCCGGACCGCGCACCAGATGCGTCTCCGACACTTTTTGCTGCTGGATCATGCCGATGAATTCGACGCTCACGAAAGACGCTCCTCGTTGATTCACACTGTTGGGCAGTGCGTGAAGAGACGCTTCAGAACGCTGCCGATAGCTTAAAAGGCTAACATCGGCTGACGCAGATCTTAAATATCAAAACGAGCTAAACATATGGGCAGGGCGCTTGCCACGATGCGTGGAGGGACCGGGATGCCACGCAGCCATTACGCTCCCTTGGTCTTCCCCGATGACCCCGACTTCACAGCCGGCGACCGTGCCCGCCACCTACTAGTCATCTCTCTCCCGGCGACTTCATCCATTGCCACCGCGATCAACTCGACCCGTTGCTCGCGCGTGAAACTCGCATAGGCCACGCCATCGATCACGCCGTGTTTCTTCAACAGATGAACGGCTGCGGACCGGTTCGCCTTCTCCAGTTCCAGGTCTTCCTGCGCGCTGAGCAATGCCGCTGTCAGACTCGCGACGGCCGCTTTCTCCTGCGCGACGTCGAATTTCATCAGGTCCATTTTGACGTCGATGCCAGGCGCATCCGATGACGTGCCAAGTCGCAATTGCGTCAGTTCGCGCTTCAAATCGCTTTCCCGGCGAAGCGCGCGCTCGAGCTTTTGCGCCATGCCGGGGTCTGATCGCCCGTGGCCGCGAAAGAGCGTGCTGAAGGTGTTTCCGAGAATTCCCATACCGTCATGACCTCGAGATGATGTGTTCATCGGCGTGCATTTGGTGTGAGAACGGAGTCTCACTCCCGGTATCTACGGCAGCGTGCGGCGAATCTTTAGGCTTTTTAGCAACCGCATAATTAACGGTATTTTTTACACGATGAAAGCCTGGGGAGAGACGAAAAAACGCCCGATAATCAATATGATAGATGATTATCGGGCGTTCCGATGCAGCAATCAGACAGGGCTCAAAAAGCTGTCCGTAAGGTAAAACGTGTCGAGTTATTCAGATGTTCTTCAAGCCACCGCTTCTTCGGCTTCAGCCTCGACCGTTTCCGTTTCCGTTTCCGAATTCCGGATCAGGTAATCGAATGCGCTGAGGGATGCCTTGGCGCCTTCGCCGACCGCGATCACGATCTGCTTGAACGGCACGGTGGTGACATCGCCGGCCGCGAACACGCCCGGCACGGACGTCGCGCCGCGCGCATCGACCACGATCTCGCCGTGACGCGACAACTCGACCGTGCCCTTGAGCCATTCCGTATTCGGCACCAGCCCGATCTGAACGAATACACCTTCCAGCTCGATATGTTTCGCTTCGCCCGAACTCAGGTCCTTATACGAGAGACCGTTGACCTTCTTGCCGTCACCGGTGACTTCCGTGGTCTGTGCCTGCGTGACGATAGTCACGTTCTTGAGGCTGCGCAGCTTGCGTTGCAACACGGCGTCGGCACGCAACTCCGTGCCGAATTCGAGCAGCGTCACCGTGCTGACCAGTCCAGCCAGATCGATCGCCGCTTCAACGCCCGAATTCCCGCCGCCGATCACTGCAACACGCTTGCCCTTGAACAGCGGGCCGTCGCAATGCGGGCAATACGCCACGCCGTGATTGCGATATTGCTTCTCGCCCGGCACGTTGATTTCGCGCCACCGGGCACCCGTGGCCAGCACGATCGTCTTCGCTTTCAGCACCGCGCCGTTGGCGAGGCGCACTTCGTGAATCTTGCCCGGCACGAGCGCTTCGGCACGCTGCACGTCCATGATGTCGACGTCATAGCTTTTCACGTGCTGCTCGAGCGCCGTGGCGAATTGCGGTCCTTCGGTCGCTTGGACCGAGACGAAGTTTTCGATGGCGAGCGTATCCAGCACTTGTCCACCAAAGCGCTCAGCCGCCACGCCGGTCGAGATGCCCTTGCGCGCCGAGTAGATAGCTGCCGCCGCACCGGCAGGTCCGCCGCCGACGATCAGCACATCGAATACGCCTTTCTTTTCGAGCGCTTTCGCGGCGCGGGCCCCTGCGTTGCTATCGAGCTTCGCAAGAATTTCCTTCACGCCGGTGCGGCCTTGGCCGAATACTTCGCCGTTCAGGTAGACGGTCGGGACGGCCATGATCTGGCGCTGCTCGACTTCGTCCTGGAACAACGCGCCGTCAATAGTGACCTGGCGAATACGTGGATTGATGAGCGCCATCACGTTCAGCGCCTGCACGACTTCCGGGCAGTTCTGGCACGACAGCGAAATATAGGTTTCAAACTCATAGTCGCCGTCGAGTTCGCGGATCTGTTCGATCACGGCGTCGTCAAGTTTGACCGGATGACCGCCGGTCTGGAGCAGCGCCAGGACCAGCGATGTAAATTCATGGCCCATCGGAATGCCCGCGAAACGGATACCCGTGGGTTTGCCCGGTTCGCCGATGGAAAACGAGGGTTTGCGATGCGTATCGTCGCGCTGCTCGATCACCGCAATGCGGTCCGACAGCGTGGCGATTTCATGCAGCAGCCCGTGCAACTCGATGGATTTCGGCGAGTTGTCGAGCGAAGCGACGATCTCGATCGGCCGGCTGACCTTTTCCAGATACGCTTTCAACTGAGTCTTGAGGTTGGCTTCCAGCATGGCGGTTTCGAGTCCGTTTAAAGATGATTTTTGTGCAAAAGACGTGCTGACAGACATCCGGGCCGCGAACGGCCCGGATGGTACAGCGCATTACAACGAGGATTTAAAGCGGTGAATAAAGCGGTAAAGCAGCTTAGATCTTGCCAACGAGGTCGAGCGACGGCGTCAGCGTTTCAGCGCCCGGCGTCCACTTGGCGGGGCACACTTCGCCCGGGTGTGCAGCGACGTATTGCGCTGCCTGCACCTTGCGCAGCAGCTCGCCAGCGTCACGGCCGATGCCGTTGTCGTGGATTTCGCACAGCTTGATCTCGCCTTCCGGGTTGATCACGAACGTGCCGCGCAGCGCCAGACCTTCTTCTTCGATCAGCACGTCGAACGCGCGGGAGATGACCAGCGTCGGATCGGCAATCATCGGATACTTGATCTTGGCGATCGTGTCAGACGTGTCGTGCCATGCCTTGTGCGTGAAGTGCGTGTCGGTCGACACGCTGTAGATTTCCACGCCCAGCTTCTTGAATTCAGCGTAACGGTCGGCCAGATCGCCGAGTTCCGTCGGGCAAACGAACGTGAAGTCAGCCGGGTAGAACACCAGGACGGACCATTTGCCCTTCAGGCTTTCTTCGGTCACGGTGGTGAAGTCGCCGTTGTGATAAGCGTTGGCTTTGAACGGTTTGACCTGGCTGTTGATGATCGGCATTGCGTGAGTCCTTGTGTTAAGTGGTTAAGGAGAAGTGAATGAAGTATGAAGGGAGGCACCCGATATGGAAAATCGAATGATTTAATGGGGTCGATGTGGTGAGGCTATCAGGGTTAACGTGGAATCAGCGTGGCATATCGGGGCGGCATTTTAGCGTCGCCACGAAGCAGCTGCCAGTCCCATAGCTGCCGCAAGGCCAACGAACACGACGGGCATGGGCGTTGCGCGCATCCCGCTTCAGCTAACCGAATCAACAGGAGGGTGTATGAAAATTGGCATCATTGGCGCGGGTAATATTGGTCGCGTGCTGGCGCTGCGCTGGGTCGAGCGGGGGCATGAGGTCCTGATCGGCAATTCGCGCGGGCCGGATACGCTGGCCGACGTTGCCAGCGAAACCGGCGCGAAGCCAGCGGAACTTGCCGACGTGGTCCGTGGCGCCGCTGTAATCGTCGTCACGATCCCCGAAAAGAAAGTGTTGAATCTGCCGAAGGGCTTGTTCGACGGCGTGCCGGAAACCACGGTCGTGATCGATACCGGGAATTACTATCCGCGTGAGCGCGATGGCCGTATCGACGGAATCGAGTCCGGCATGATGGAAAGCGAATGGGTCGAGCAGCAACTCGGGCGTCCGGTCATCAAGGCTTTCAACAACATCTACGCGGCGCATTTGCGCGATCTCGGCAAGCCCGAAGGCACGCCGGGACGCATCGCATTGCCGGTCTCGGGCGATGCCGCCGATGCGAAAGCCGTCGTGATGCAACTGGTGAACGAGATGGGCTTCGATCCGGTCGATAACGGCAGCATAGGCGACTCCTGGCGTCAGCAGCCGGGCACGCCGGTCTATACGAAGGATTTCGACAGAGAAGGCCTGAAGGCCGGTTTGCAGAAGGCGGAGCGGGCTCGCACGCCGCAATGGAGTGCGACGGACAAGAGCCCTGGCAGCTTTGAAAAACCTGCATGAAGCTGAACGGCGACGGGCCTCTCAAAGCCCGTCGCCTTGACGATGCAGCTCGCGTTAGTCTAGCGAGATCCCGTCGAATCGATGACCGCCCAGCGGACTGATCTCGTAGCCCTTCACGTCTTTCGTCATCAACTGAAACGCGTTTGCATGGGCGATCGGCGTGTACGGGACCTGATCCTTGAACACGACCTGCGCCTGCTCATACAGCTTGGTGCGGGTCGGCTGGTCGGTAATCAGCCGCGCTTTGCCGAGCAGATCATCGAATTGCTTGTTGCACCACTTCGCCACGTTGCTGCCATGCACGGCATCACAGCCGAGCGTCGTGCCGAGCCAGTTGTCCGGATCGCCGTTATCGCCCATCCAGCCGTAAAGGATGGCGTCGTGCTCGCCGCCTTCTTTCGCGCGCTTGTTATATTCGGCCCATTCGTACGTGACAATATTCGCTTTCACGCCAATCTTCGCCCAGTCCGATTGAATCAATTGCGCCATCAGGCGAGCGTTCGGGTTGTAGCCGCGCTGCACGGGCATGGCCCATAGCGTGATCGAAAAGCCGTTTGGAAAACCCGCTTGTTTCAGCAGATCACGCGCTTTCGCGGGATCGTAAGGTGCGTCCTTCAGCGCCTTGTTATACGACCATTGCGATGGCGGCATCGGATTCGACGCCACGGTCGCGGCCCCGTCGTAGACGCTCTTCAGGATCGCCGGTTTATCGACGGCCATGTCCAGCGCACGACGCACCAGCACGTTATCGAGCGGCTTGTGCGTGGTGTTGTAGCCGACATACGCCACGTTGAAACCCACTCCCGAGAGCACCGCGAGTTTCGGATTGCTGCGGGCGGTCTGGATATCGGCGGGGCGCGGGAAGGCTGTCATCTGGCATTCGCCGCTCGCGAGTTTCTGCATGCGCACAGCGGCGTCCGGCGTGATGGCGAACACCAGTTTCGCGATATGCACGTCCTTCTTGTTCCAGAAGTCCGGATGCGCGTCGTATCGGATGATCGCGTCTTTCTGATAGTCACGGAACACGAACGGGCCGGTGCCCACGGGCTTCTGGTTCAGGTCTTCCGTCTTGCCGGCCTTCAGCAACTGGTCGGCATATTGCGCCGACACAATGGAGGCGAATTCCATCGCTATATTGCGCACGAACACCACGTCCGACGTGTGCAGCGTGAAGCGCACGGTGTAGTCGTCGAGTTTTTCAAGCGATGCAATGTTCTTGTCGTAGCCGAGATCGCTGAGATACGGGAAGCTGACCGGATGCGCCTTCTGGAACGCATTGTCCGGATCGATCATGCGTTTGAACGTGAAGACGACGTCGTCCGCATCGAAGTCGCGCGTGGGCGTGAACCAGGGCGTGGTCTGGAACTTGACGCCGTGGCGGAGATGAAACGTGAAGGTCTTGGCATCGGGCGACTCGTCCCATGACGTGGCCAGGCCCGGCACCAGGTTGAGCGACCCGCGCTCGAACTCGACCAGGGTGTCGTAGACTGCGTGCGCGCCGGCGTCGAAGTCGGTGCTGGTGGTGTACTGCGCGGAGTCGAAGCCGGCCGGGCTGCCTTCCGAACAGAACACCAGCGTTTTGCCCGCCGCGTGGGCTGTGCCGGCGAGGGCACCGAGGGCACCAAGCGCCGCGAACGCGCAGACGGCGCTGCAAACAGCGGTGCGGGCCAGCTTGCGGGCAGGGGCGAAGAATGAGTCGGACGGCAGGCTTTTATGTGGCATGTAAGGTCGATGAAGGTTGAGAGGCGGCGCCCGGAGGCGACCAGTCGTGCCTAAGTAACCGCATACTTTACCAACCAGGGAATTTTTGACGAAGCGATACGTTCTTCTTTAGATAGTTCGAAACCAGCCATCGCCATTCAGGGCGAGTTCATGCACCTTTTCGCTCGGCTTTTCACGCAGCCGCCTAGGAACCCTGAACCCGCAGGCTGCAAATATTTCCCGGGCGTTTTAACATGTCGGACCGGGCGCTCCCGCTTTTTTGCGGCTTCTTGCTAAAGTTACCGATTAATGACCGGCACGCGGCCCACGCCCTCCTATGCAGTACAAGAGAACATGAAAAACGTTTCTGATTCACCGGCAGCCACTGCCGAAGCAGCCCACGAAGAATGCGTCGAACTCGTGGCAAAGGCCACGATTCCCACGCGTTATGGCGTGTTTGAGTCGCATGTGTATCGCGTGACGAGCACGGGCGCCGAGCATCTGACGCTCGTCATGGGCGATGTCAGCCACGGCGAATCCGTTCTGTGCCGGTTGCATTCCGAATGTGTCACGGGCGATGTTTTTGGCTCGTATCGCTGTGATTGCGGTGAGCAGCTAGATCTGGCGATGCGTTATATCGCGGCTGAAAATCGTGGAATATTGCTGTATTTGCGGGGTCATGAAGGACGCGGCATCGGGCTGGCGAACAAGATCCGCGCGTATGCGCTGCAAGAGCAGGGGTATGACACTGTCGACGCCAACCTGCATCTCGGCTTGCCCGACGATGCGCGGGAATACGACTCGGCGGCAGCTATCCTGCGCGCGCTCGACGTGCGCTCGGTGCGCTTGATGAGCAACAACCCGTCGAAATTCGACACGCTGCTCAAGCACGACATCCCGGTCTGCGAACGGGTGGCGCTGGCCATTCCCGTGCGTGAGGAAAACGAGCGCTACATCAAGACGAAGCAGGTTCGCTTCGGTCACTACTTCGACGAAAACGAATAGCCGATTTTCGCCATTTGTCCGTAGTCGCTTGACACGTGCCAAGGAAGTCCGCAACCCTTTGAAATTAAATAGAAAAGTGTTTTAGTTCGAGTCTCGGCTGGGACATCGACGCTTTTCTGCATACGTTAAAACTTGCGACATCGGCGTAGGTTTTTTGGCGTTGCAAAGCAAACCTACGCCGGATATTCTTGCCTCAAGAAAAACCTACGCCGAGGAAAGGATGCGCTTCGATGCCCGCGCCGCAGCTACGCTGCCGAGCGGCGATCACATGACCTTCGCGGAGTTTCCTGGGCTGCGCCTGCAAGCTTCAAGCAACCGCAAATCGTGGACGTATCGCTACAAGTCTCCCGTTGACAGCCGCATGCGACAGGTCAAGCTGGGCGAATGGCCGGCAATGTCCTTCGCCGGTGCTATTGCTGCATGGGAGAAGAGCCGTGTCGCGAGGGACTCGGGAGCCGAGCTCTCGGCGCTGCGCCGAAAGAAAAAAAACGACGATGCTTGCCCATCACCACACGAATACACCGTCAGAAAGCTGTGCGGTGACTATCTGCAAGGGTATGTAGAAGTTAACCGGAAGACCAAGGGCGCAGTTGAGGTCGCACGTATGTTCAAGGCGATGCTTGGACCTATCGCGGATATGCATGCGGCTACCGTCACACGCGCCCAGGCTTTCGATTTGCTCGAATCATATCGATCAACGCCTATGCTTGCGGCTCGCCTTCGAATGGAGCTTGGCGGTGCCTGGCATTACGCTCTAGATGCCGGTCGTCTGCCTGAAAACACTGCAAATTGGTGGAAGGAGATTTTAAGAGGGCGGCTGAAGAGCAAAGGGCGTAAGGTCGAGGGGCAATATACCGGGACACAGAAAAGGGTGCTATCGGTAGAGGAACTCGGCACATTGATCCGGTGGTTACCAAATTTCAGTTTGACTGTCGCCGATGCATTGACGCTCTACCTCTGGACGGGCACGAGGGGAGGGGAGATCGTCGCTATGGAGAGCACCGAGATCGCAGATGAGAGCGATGGTCTTTGGTGGACGATTCCCAAGCAAAAGACGAAGAGTCTGCATAATGAGAAAGCAACGGATCTGCGCGTGCCGCTCGTAGGCCGCGCAGAAGTGATTGTGCGGCGACGCCTCGATCAGGCCAAGCGGACGGTTATGTTTCCTTCCTCGCGTGGGGTGACGATGGATCAGACTGTGGTCCAGCACGGCGTCTATTACCATCAGCCGTACTGCAAGATCGAGCCGAACCGTGATCGCCCGCGATTACCCGTGACGCATTGGTCGGCCCACGATCTTCGACGTACAACACGCACGCTACTTGCAGCGCTCGGTTGCCCAAACGAAATTGCCGAGGCAATCCTTGGTCATGTTCAGCCTGGAATCATCGGCGTCTATAACCGCTATACCTACGACAGAGAACGGCGCGAGTGGCTCACGCAGCTATCACATCGCTTGGAAGAGATTGCGGCGATATATCCTGCGAAGAAGTAGCGCGGATGCGATCGATGTGCCCGTGTTCGGCGTGCGGTGTATTTGGATTTCGGCGGATGGACCATGCAGGGGCCCGTGCGCCAGCCATGCGACATAGATCCGCGGCGCCGCATGGATTCGAGATTGGAATTGAACCCTCCGTACCATGCCGTGCCACGGTGGATTTAAATACGCTGCATGTGATTCATCGCCGGTTTCCGATCGCACATTTTCGACGAACGCATATCAACCGTTGTGGCTGGCGATAGCTCGAAAGCGGGGTGAGCAGCGCGGGCCTTTGTTCTGCCCATATGCCGGCTGGAATCGGATTCCCATTGACTGTCAAATGAGGAGGATCGACGCCAAAGTACAGGCGCTAAGGAGAATGGCACTTACTTAAGCCCGTGGCGCGTGCCCATATTGTCGGACGCGCTCGCGTGCGATGTGACGAGGCTCTTTCAGCCATGGGTAAGACTTCGGTCTTCGTTTGCGCATTCGTGG
>NZ_JBLKRU010000033.1:0-91406 GCF_047608185.1 Caballeronia eucalypticola | reverse complement strand
ATGCTGCGCTGCCGTTGCTGTTCTTCGTAGTGCTGCTGGCCCTGATCGACGAAGGCTTCGCCCCGCGTGAGCATGAAGTACACAATACGGGCGAGCTTGTGGGCGACGGCGGTATTGGCGCGCGGCTTGTCCATGCGTGAGCACAACCGCCGATAAAACGCGCCGAGCGCCGAGTCGTTGCGCGACAGGCTCATGGCGGCCAGCTTGAGCGCCTGGCGCACCCGGTTGGTGGAGCGCCGGGTGCGCGCGCTGAGCACCTTGCCGCCGCTGACCTTGGTCCCAGGACACAGTCCGAGCCACGAACAGAAGTGCTTGACGTTGGCAAAGCGACTCAGGTCTGGGCCGATCTCCGAGAGGATCGTCATCACGGTGGTGACCGCCAGCCCGTTGATGCGCGTCAGGTCCACGCCCGCCCAGCGCGCCAGCGCGGTGCGTGCATCAAACTGCGGGGCGTTCTTGCCGCGCCGTTTGCCCGGCCCGTCCAGCTCGAGCTCGTGACGACCCAGTGGCACCAGCAACGCCTCGATCTTCGCGTCGCACTCGAGCACCCGCTGGGCCAGGCTGTCGACCATCGCCAGGGCCTGCCCGAGCACGAACAGGTGCTCCTCGCGCCAGTTGCCCGTCAGCGCCCGCTCGATGTCGGCCGCGCTGGCCTTGACGTGGCCGTTGCGATGCCGGGCCAGCACCCTGGGGTCACGCTCGCCGGCCACAATCGCCCGCACGATGGCCTGCCCGGTCATGCCCATCACGTCAGTGAGCACCTCGGTAAGCTGGAGGTTCATCTGCACCAGCGCCTTCTGCATGCGCATTACCCAGCTGGCTTGTTCGGCGAGCAGCACTTCGCGCTGACGCACTACCGCGCGTACCACGCAAACCTCATCGCCCGGGCGCCAGGCCGCGCGCAGCAGCCCCAGGCTCATCAGCTTCTGCAACCACTGGCAATCCTGCACGTCGCTCTTGCGGCCGGGCACGTATTTCATCTGCCGTGCATCGACCAGCCACACCACCAGTCCGCGCCGCTCCAGCACCTCGTAGACCGGGATCCAGTACACCCCGGTGGACTCCAGTGCGACGGTATCCACGCCACACGCGAGCAGCCAGTCGGCCATCGCGTTCAGGTCATCAGTCATCGCTCCGAATTCACGCACCGGCTCGTCATCGGCCTGTCGGGGCACCGCTACCCAGTGGCTCGAGCCGCCCACATCGATCCCCGCTGCGTTCGGGAACACCTCGTCTTCTTCTCGCTTGCGCATCGCCATGGCCTGCTCCAGAATCGTCAGTGAACGGCAGCGCCATGGGAGTCGTCGAAATTGACTCGATCTCCTGAACGGGATGCGGCTTGCGCCGCTCACCACTGTCGCCGACGAATCCCGGACCATGCTCTCTAGCGGGCTCACTGCGCGGCCTGCATGCCGCGAGCACGCACCATTGGTCTTGCGGTCATCGCAGCGCTGCCGTTCACCGGTATACCTCATCTCCGTTTCTCCGCCAACGCCGAGCCCGGCACGGGATTGGAATGCTCTTTAGCAATAGAGGCTTTACGAACGGCTTCCACCGGCGACCTGGATTACGAAATTCCAGGCTCAAACTGCCGCAGATTTCCGTTTGAAAGCCTCAGTAGAAGCCCGTTGTTGTCTGACATCATTTAACATTAAAGCAGCGTTCGCCCGCCCAAAACCCACGTCACACCACTCTCCGTCTGTGCAAAAAGCCCTAAAAATCCATGAAATTAAAAGCTTGCAGAAAATATTACTAGTGTAAACGCCGATACTCCGCGTATTGCGCGAGATAAGTCATCTGACATACGATGCGTTCACATTACTAACATAACTTACCGCGGCGATTGTTGCGCGTTGTCATCGCAACCCGAGTCGGTCGAATGAAGAACATCGAACGCGCACGCAGCGGTGTCAGCCAACCGAGCGGCCGACGAAAAAAAAGAACGCAAAGAAACGGAGACGAACCGACATGGCAATCAAGTTAAAAGGGCTGCGCTGGTGGATGATCGCCCTGCTGACCCTTGGCACCGTCATGAACTATCTGGCGCGCAGCTCGCTCAGCGTTGCCGCCCCCACGGTCATGCAGGACCTGCATATCAGCACGGCGCAGTACGGCTGGATCACCGGCGCCTTCTTCGTGATGTACCCGCTCGGCGGCCCGGTAACGGGCTACCTGATGGACCGCATCGGCTTGCGTTTCGGCTTCCTGATCTGCGGCGTCGCGTGGTCAGTCGTGTGTATCGCGCACGGCTTTGCAAACGGCTGGGTCGGCCTCTTCGTGCTGCGCGGTTTGCTCGGACTGGCCGAAGCTTCGTTCATCCCTGCCGGCATGCGCATGGCCGCGTTCTGGTTCCCGGCGCGGGAACGCGGGCTGGCTGCGGGTATCTTCAACATTGGCACATCGATAGGCGCCATTGCCGCGCCGCCGCTCATCGCCTGGTCGATCCTCAAGTACAACTGGGAAATGGCCTTCGTGATTGCCGGCTGTCTCGGCCTCGTATGGGCGGTGCTGTGGATCGTCTTCTACCGGCATCCGAGCGAACACAAGGCACTCACCGCGACGGAAGCGGCTTATATCGTCGAAGGTGAACACGCTGAACTCTCCGATAACGGCGCCAAACCCAACCTGCGCGCGATCTTCAAGCAACGCAACTTCTGGGGCATCGCCCTGCCGCGCTTTTTCGCCGACCCGGTGTGGACCACGCTCGTGTTCTGGATGCCGCTCTATTTGCATCAGGCACGCGGATTCGACCTCAAGGCGATTGCCATGACGGCATGGCTGCCGTTCGTCGCGGCGGACGTGGGCTGCCTGATGGGCGGATCGATTTCGCTGTTCCTTAACAAGCGCTTCAACATTGCCGTGATCAACGGCAAGCGCATCGTCTTCACGATCGGCGCAGTGATCATGACGGCCATGGCCGGCGTGGGTTATGTGAAAGACCCGGGCATGGCGATCTTCCTGCTGTGCCTTGGCGGCTTTGCGCACCAGACGCTTTCCGTCGCCGTCATTTCGATGTCCGCCGACTTGTTCCCGCGCCGCGAAGTGGCAACCGTGACGGGCTTTGCGGGATTGTCGGCGGGGCTCGGCAACCTGATTTTTACGCTCGTGATCGGCGGGCTGGTTGCGACCATCGGCTATGCACCGTTCTTCGTTGCGCTCGGCTTCGGCGACCTGATCGGCGTGGTCCTGCTCTGGACGCTGGTGCGCCCTGCGCTGGTCAACAGACGCGCCGACGCCAACCTGCCCAGTCCTGCCGGTGCCTAGCGCGCGGTCGCGGTACGTTGCCGGGCGTGAACCAAAACGTGCCTCGCACCCGCTGTCCTCCACCACTGCGCGACGCCGGTTTTGAACGCCGCGCGTGCGCCACATTCGCGCCGTATTCGTGCGACACCGCTCGCAGCAACGAGCGGGCTGTACTGGCTGCTGAGACCCTCGCCATGAACAACATGCAACCTGAAACACTGGCGTTCGAACGCCTCGAGGCCGCGGACCAGGCACCTTGCGAAGTGGGCGAAAGCCCGGTCTGGCGAGAACAGGAACAAGCGTTGTATTGGGTCGATATCCCTGCTCGAACGATCGCTCGCCTGATCGTGGGCGAAGCGAGGCGCACCGAGTGGCGCCTGCCTGAAAAGGTGGCCTGCATCACCTTCGACCGTCACGGCACCGTGCTCGCCGGATGCGAAACGGGACTCTTCGCGATTACGCTTTCTGACGCGCGCGAGGCAAGTGGCCGCAAGCTAGCCGCGCCCGTTTTTCCGCTGCCGGGCATGCGCTTTAACGACGGCCGCTGCGATCGTCAAGGCCGCTTCTGGGCCGGCACGATGGCGCAGGACATGGCTGCCGCCAACCCGTCGGGGTCGCTGTATCGATACGACGCTGAGGGCACACTTTCCGCACCTGTCGTCGACGGGCTGATCGTGCAGAACGGACTTGCGTGGTCGCCGCAAGGCACGACGATGTATCTCTCCGATTCGCATCCGGCGCGCAGGCTTGTCTGGGCTTTCGACTACGACATCGATACCGGCGAACCCCATAACCGCTGCGTCTTTGCCGACCTGAATCAGTTTGCGGGGCGCCCGGACGGCGCGGCGGTGGACGCCGACGGCTGCTACTGGACCTGCGCCAACGACGCGGGTCTGCTGCTGCGTTTTGCACCTGACGGCCGCCTGGACCGAAGCATCGCGTTGCCCGTCTCGAAGCCATCGATGTGCACGTTTGGCGGCCGCGAACTGGATACGCTCTTCATCACATCGATTCGTCCGTCAAGCGGCGCGAACGAACACGACGGTCATGTGCTTACGGTGCGTCCGGGTGTAAGCGGCGTGGCGGAATCCAGCTACGCAGGAGTTCTATAAGGATTACAGATGATTTTTCGGGCGGTTCGGGAGACATCGCCTGAAGGTTTTTGACGGTAAGAGATTTCGTTAAATGAGCAAGCAGGAAAACCCGCGACGTTGCTGGGCACGTCGCAATCAGTGATACAACAAGAGGAGATAAATCATGCAGTCACTTGATGTCAAGAAAGCGGTCAAAAAAACTGTACTAATTAGCCTCGCCACTCTCGCCTCGCCGGTCTTCGCTCAAAACAGCGTGACGTTGTACGGGATTATCGACGACTCCATTTCGTACCAGAGCAGCCAGACGTCGCTGGGTTCAAACAAGGGCGGACGCTCGAACATCAAGATGCTCTCCGGAGTCTGGGCGGGCAGCCGCTTCGGCCTCAAGGGGTCGGAGGACCTGGGTGGCGGAACCAAGACCATCTTCCAGTTGGAGTCGGGTTTTAACGCGGCGTCGGGTGGTCAGCAATACACGAACGCAATGTTCGGCCGGCAGGCATGGGTAGGCTTGACTAACCCGGTCTACGGTACGCTTACCGCGGGCCGCCAATACACGTCCTACTACAATCTGCTTTCGCCCTATAGCCCGACGACCTGGCTTACGGGCGCCTTCGGCGCGCATCCGGGCGACCTCGACGAAATGGACACCATTTATCGCGCGAATAATTCGCTCGTGTACACGTCACCGAAGTTCTTCGGCTTCACGGCCAGCGGTTCGTATTCGTTTGCCGGCGTTCCGGGCAGCGTGAACCAGGGCTCGACATGGAGCGGCGCGCTTCAATACATCAATGGTCCATTCGGGCTCGCAGCGGGCATTACGCGGATCAACAACTCGACCCCGGGCGGCGGCGCGTTTGGCGCAGATTCCACCACCAACTCTGCGGGCCAGTCCGGCGTATCGGCGATCACGAACGGTTATCAGACCGCTCAGGCACAGCAGCGCATTGCTGTCGCGGGCGGTTATACGTTCACGCAGACGCTGGATGTCTCGTTCACTTACTCGAACGTGCAATACATCCCGGGTATCAACTCGAACTTCAGGACCACGGAAATCTTCAATACGGGTGGCGCAGTGCTGCACTGGAAAGCACTGCCGCTGGTCGACCTCGCCGCCGGCTACAGCTACACGCGTGCGACGAAAGCCAACGGCATTACGAGTTCAGCGCAATACCAGCAATTCAACCTGTCCGAGTACTATTCGCTCTCTAAGCGCACCGGCCTTTATGCATTGCAGGCCTATCAGCGCGCGAACGGCAAAACGCTCGGCACGAGCGCGGGCAGCATCATCAATGCGACCGCATCGGTTGGCGACGGGTTCCAGTCTGCACCGTCGTCGTCCCCCAGCCAGTTTGCTGCGGGCGTAGGTATCATCCACCGCTTCTGATCGGTTGAAGTGACGCGGCGGGCTGCTCAGGCAGTGCGCCGCGTCTCCGTGGCGTATGACTTTGTTAAGCGTTCATCGACATGCTTAGGGCAACATCGACTCAACCGCCATTCGTCCGGCGACAGGCTAGCGCCACTTGTTGCGCAGCGTAGTCGTTCTCTATTCCTTGCAGGTTCTGAACCAGGCAGACGCGATAATTCTTTTCGTTGTTATTCAGGAAAGCGCTTTCCTTATAGAGCTTCCGGCACGACGATGTAATCAGATCGGTCGCTTGCCTGCTCCTTACTCCCTTGAGCGATTGCAGCACGCACTGGTTGTACGACGCGTCTCCGTCAAAGGCCATCGCGAGCCCCGGAGCTGCGATGGTGAACGCAATCAATGAGCAAATGCCACGCTTCATTTTTGTTCTCCAAGTCAAAATCCGTACGACAGGATGCGCCATTCGGGATCGCTAAAGCGCTAGCGTTCACGCAAGACCAAGCCGCCGCTTCATTCCTTGCATGTTACCTTCGGTCGCACGGAGCCTGTCATCAAGCCAATTCCGTCGTCATGCTGCGGCGCAAGACAAACGTCGATCCGTATTATTTCCCGGGGAGCTGATTTGCCTCTTGCAGACAAGGCCGCGCTAGAAATATCCCAGCTCACCCGCGTCCCTCCTAGGCTTGCCAAGCATTTTTGTCATAGCGCCGAATTGTTCCGCCCTCTGATACGCTTGCAACCCGCCTAAGTCATACAAGTGCAATATCATATTTATTCGGGCACCGGACACATTTACCGGGATAATCAAGCTCAGAAAAAAGCCAGTCGCGCCGATAACCAAGTACCTACCTATATTGCGCATGCTATGGCGTTTAGTGAACCGAGGTTGCCGTTTTTTAAATGGCTAGTAGGATCCGCTCAGGACCTGAGCGCAGAAAATCGACAGATATTGCTGTCGAACCTGTTCACCCGGACGGCGTCGATTGCGATGGCGTCAGTTTGCGAGATCAGCGTTTGCATCACCGCCTATTATCTTCATCCAAGCGTCCTCTACGCGGCATGGACGCTTGCAGTAATCGCGCTCCTGATCGTGCGCCTGTCCTTGATTGCCATCTGCTGCAGGCGCAGCGCACGTAACGAACCTACGCCAACATCGGCGTTCTTGCTTGCCAGTATCCTGTGGAGCGTGCTTCTCGGATTCGGCGCCCTCTTGTGCAATATCAGTGGAGACCAGACGCTTTTCCTGCTTGGCAACGTTTGCGCGGTTGGCGTGGTGGGCGGATTGGCCGGCCGTAACGCAGGCATACCCCGGCTTGTCCTGATCCAGATTTCTATCATCTTCACGCTGCTCGGCATCGGCGCCGCCATGTCCCCCGGCTCTGGGAAAATAGTCTTGCTATTCCAGGCACCGTTTTGCGCGGCTGGGTTTTTTACCGTTGCTGTCCGCAGCAACAAGGACACCGTTGCGCTGCTGCTCGCGCGGGAAACGAGTAATCGCCTTGCACGCCACGACAGTCTCACGGGCCTGCCAAACCGCGCCCGCATCAGCGAACTCCTGCTGAACCGTACCGATGCCGAACCCGCGGTCAGGCCCGGATCGTTCGCGGTGCTCCTGATCGATCTTGACGGTTTCAAGGCCATCAACGACAGCCTCGGGCACGCGGCCGGCGACCTCGTGCTTCAGGAATCCGCCAAGCGTTTGCGGGCGGTCTTGCGTCAGGGCGATGTAGTCGGCCGTCTCGCAGGCGATGAATTCGTCGCCATTTCCAGCGACTCTTCCATGAGCGAAGAGGTCCGGCTGCTGGCGGACCAGATTGTGAAAACCCTTGCGCGCCCGTTCGTACTGAACGAGGCGCTGGTGCGCATTGGCGCGAGTGTCGGGATTTCGCAGTATCCCGAGCACGGAGAAACGGGACCGCAACTCCTGATCTGCGCCGACCGTGCGTTGTATGCGGTTAAGCGTAGCGGCAAGAGCGCCTTTGCCGTATTCGATGCCAAGGCCCACGCCTCCGACGACAGCCTGAGCCTCCTGCGAAGCGACCTGGAAGGGGCGCTTCAATCATTTGGCAGCGGCTTGAGGATGGAATATCAACCCATCGTCAACCTGGCTAGCGGTGTAGTCACCGGACGCGAAGCGCTGGTTCGCTGGACCCATCCCACGAGGGGCGAATTGCCGCCCACGACCTTCGTTCCCATTGCAGAGCGGACGGGCCTGATCCTGCCGCTGGGGGAATGGGTGCTCCGACGTTCATGCGCGCAAGCGGCCTGCTGGCGCGAACCGGTTATCGTGGCGGTGAACGTATCGCCTGTGCAACTGCGTGAGGATTCGTTCGCGGACCTGGTTGCAACGGTCCTGCAGGAATCGGGGTTATCGCCTTCGCGGCTGAATATTGAGGTCACGGAAACCGTACTCATGAGCGACGATGTCCCGACACGGCGCAACGTGCAAAAACTTCGCGCGATGGGTATCGGGCTCGCGCTCGACGACTTCGGAACGGGCTTTTCGACGCTATCGAATCTATGCCGTTTTTCATTCGACACGCTGAAGATCGACAGTTCGTTTGTGCGTGAATCCGTGCATCGCCGAGAGTCGGCCGCAGTGATTCGCGGCATCGTCGCGCTGGCTCATGAGCTGGGCATTCCCACGACGGCCGAAGGTATCGAGACGCACGAGCAACTGAGCTTTGTCCGTGCCTCTGGATGTACCAGCGCACAAGGCTATTTCCTCGGCCGTTCCGAACGAGCGGAAAGCATCTCGCAAATTTGACGGGTTGGCGGGTACGCCGGACATCCGTTCTCAAACCAGATCCGCACGTGAAACGGTGAGCTTAGCGGCGTGAAGGGAATAAGCATGACGGCGTCCACGCAGGGCGCCGTCATGCTTCATGCTTTCAACGAACGTGCTTAGGCATACTGTGCTTCGTTAAGGTCAGCGATGAGAGTCGGACCGGTTGGGTGCCAGTCCAGCTTGTTCTGGGTCTGGGCACTGGAAGCCGGCATATCCAGACTGACGAACATTCCCATCCATCCAAAATGCGATGCTGCTTCATCCGGGGTGATCGACACTGCGGGCAAGTTCAGGCTCCGGCCAAGTGCCTCGGCAATTTCGCGGCTACTGATTCCCTCTTCGCCGACCGCGTGATAGCGCGCGCCCCGTTCGGCCTTCTCAATAGCGAGGCGGTACAGAAGCGCCACGTCGGAAAGATGGCCGGCGGGCCAGCGGTTGCGACCCTCGCCCACGTACGCGGAAACGCCTTTCTCGCGAGCGACGGCCACGAGCGGCGTGATAAGACCTTGCTTCAATGGGTTGTGAACTTGAGGGAGTCGCATCACCGACACGTTGACACCCGCTTCGAGGAGCACCTTGCCGGCTAATTCGGATGCGACACGCGGATTCGGATGATCGAAATTGCAGACATCCTCGGTCGCCAACTGGCCCGGTTCAGGGCTGCCCATGCCCGTCCCGGAGGTGATGATCAGAGGCCGGTCAGAACCCGCGAGCGCAGCGCCGAGCGCCTCGATTGCCCGCTTGTCCTTCTGGCAATTCTCCACGAATTTCGAAAAATCGTGATCGAATGCCGTGTGGATGACACCGTCTGCTTTCGCAGCGCCGCTGCGCAGGCTCTCCGGATCCTCCAGGGTTCCGTGATGCACTTCCGCCCCTGCGTTGATCAGCGCCTGAGCGCCCGCTTCCGAGCGCGTCATACCGATCACCTGATGACCGGCCTTGATAAGTTCGGGAACAATGGCCGCGCCAATAAAACCTGTCGCACCGGTAAGAAAAATACGCATGTTGAAATCTCCTGGGTTGTCGCCGCCACTATCCGGGCAATTCTGGTTCCATTGAAGTAGTGACATCATCCTATTAAAGGGATTAACAGGATCCCGGTGTCCTGCCGCGTGGTCGGATGCACCTTCTTGAGACCACCCTCGAAGCGTGATGCCTCCAGGGCATCACGCTCGCCATCAATCGGCATTGGCATAAATCACACCGATTTCCGATAGTACGGGCATCGCTGCGTCGTTTGCATTCGCCGCAGGCACTCAGCCCATACTCAGGAGACGAACCATGGCCACCGACCGATCCCGCATTTCGACGGATATCGATTTCGAACAAGAAGGCTTCCGGACCGGCACATTGCGCGTGCCGCATTCCGTCGACCGCTCGGCTTACGGGCACATTCCGATCCCGATCGTCGTCCTTAAACGCGGCGACGGCCCGACGGCGCTTCTCACCGGCGGCAATCACGGCGACGAATACGAAGGTCCGATTGCCCTGATGAAATTGCTGCAACGCATGCCGTCGATGCAAATCAGCGGTCGCCTGATCGTCGTGCCGGGTCTTAACTTTCCCGCGTTTCTCGCGGGGCGGCGAACCTCACCTATTGATGGCGCGAACATGAACCGCATTTTCCCGGGCCGTCGCGATGGCTCCATCACGGAGATGATCGCGCATTATGTGGACACCGAACTATTCCCCCGCGCCGATTTCGTCTTCGATATCCACGCGGGCGGTGCGTCGTTCGATCATCTGCCGACGCTGCTGGTGGCGCCACCCGTCGATGTTGAGCAACGGCGTGAATATAAGCGGATCGTCGATGCGTTCGCCGCGCCCAACGCGATGGTCATGGACCTGCTAGGCGAGGATCGTACCTATGGCGCCGCGATCGAAAGTCAAGGGAAGCTGTTTCTGTGCGGCGAATTCGGCGGCTATGCAACCTGCAATCCGCAAGGCCTGGCGATCGTGGAGGAAGGTCTGCAGCGGGTACTTGCGGCACTCGGCATCTGCGCCAGCGAACCGCTGCCGGCACCGCGTTACGACACACGATGGCTGCACGTTGACGGCGAGCGGCATTACGTCTTCGCGGCCACACGCGGGATCTTCGAGCCGGTATTCAAACTCGGCGACCGCGTGAGCGCCGGCGATCTGGCCGGACGCATCTTCGATGCGCATGCGCCGTGGGCCAAGCCCGTCGAATTGACGTTTCGCACCGAAGGCGTGGTCGTCATCGTGCGTTCATTTGCAAGCGTCGAGCCGGGCGATTGTGTTGCGCTCGTGGCAGCCGACACAGGCAAGCAATGAACCCGGAGATGCCCATGTCCGCCATCCCCCTGACCGAAGGCATCGACGCGCGCGACGCGCTGTACAGAAAGATCACGTGGCGCTTGCTGCCGTTCCTGACGCTCTGCTACATGCTCGCGTATCTCGACCGCATCAACATCGGCTTCGCGAAGCTGCAGATGCAAAGCCAGCTCTCGTTCTCCGACGCAGCCTACGGGATCGCGGCGGGCATCTTTTTTATCGGCTACGTACTGTTCGAGATTCCCAGCAACCTGCTGTTGCCGAGGATTGGTGCGCGAAAAACACTATCGCGCATCATGGTGCTGTGGGGCATCACGTCCGCATCCATGCTGTTCGTCCGCGACATCCGCACGTTCTATGCGCTGCGTTTCCTGCTGGGTGTGTTCGAAGCAGGCTTCGCACCGGGAATGGTGCTCTATCTGACGTACTGGTACGCGCCATCGCGCACCGCTCGCGCGATGGCCGTCGTGATGTGGGCTGGACCGATAGGCGGCGTTATCGGCGGACCGTTGTCAAGCTGGGCAATGACCACGCTGGCGGGCACGCATGGACTCGAAGGATGGCAGTGGATGTTTATCATCGAAGGCCTGCCGTGCTGCGTGCTGGGCGTGGTTGCATTCTTCTTCCTCGATGATCGTCCGCAACACGCAAGCTGGCTCTCCGATGAAGAAAAGGCCCTGCTTGGCCGCGATCTCGATGCACAACACCTGAACCGCGCGGCGAGCGAAGCGCGGCATCAATCATTGAGAACGGTTGTCTCCGACCCGCGCGTACTGACGCTTGCCTTCAGCAATTTTTGCGTCATCGCAGGAATTTATACGGTGAGTTTCTGGCTGCCTGCGATCCTCAAGACCGCAGGCGTTGCCGGCACCATGGCGATAGGTCTGTGGTCGTCCTTACCTTATGTTGCAGCCATTGTCGCGATGGGTTGGCTGTGCCGCAGCTCGGACCGTCGTAACGAACGCCGCCGCCATAGTGCGCTCGCCAGCATCGTGGGGGCTATCGCGCTTGCCATCGCCGGGTTGTACCCGGGCAAGCTCGGCATCGCACTGCCGGCCATTGCGCTGTCCACCGCCATGCTCTGGGCGTCATACACTGTCCTGTGGGCGCTGCCTGCGGGGTATCTGGGCACCGCGGGGGCTGCGGGCGGGATTGCCTTCATCAACATTTGCGGCGCGCTTGGCGGCTTCGCGAGTCCAATCATCATCGGCGTCGTGAAGACGCTCACCGGCGATATGCAGGCCGGCATGTTGACGATCGTCGCCATCGCGTTCGCCGGCGCGGTCGCGATGCTCCTTAATCCTATCGAGTCACGAACGGAGACCCCTCATGGATGAACCATCGACGACTTATCGCGTTGGCGACGCGTTGATCACGCGCGTGATTGAACAGCAGTTTCAGTTCAAGACGGACAAGCTGTTCGCCGATTTCGATCCCGCCGTGATTCAGGAACATCACGCTTGGCTCGCTGACGGACAAGTCGATGCAGCCGCCGAACACTTCGTTCTGAGCGTCAACACGTGGGTATTGCGAATAGGCGGCAAGGTCATTCTGGTGGACACCGCTAGCGGCAATCATAAGGACCGTCCATTCAGCGCCCTTTTCCACCAGTTGAATACGCCCTATATCGAGCGGCTTGCGCGCTCCGGAGTGAAGCCCGAAGAAATCGATTTCGTGCTGCTTACGCATCTGCATGTGGACCACGTAGGCTGGAATACTCGGCTCGATAACGGCCGTTGGCTGCCCACTTTTCCCAACGCGCGTTACGTTTTCCCACGCGCCGAGCGGGAGTTCTTCGACACGCCGGCTGGCGAGAGCCGGCGTATGGTTTTCGACGACAGCGTGCTGCCGGTGATCGACGCGGGCCTCGCGGAAGAAGTCGGTCCGGAGGGCGGCGAATATCTGCCGGGCATCCGCTTTCATCCGACACCCGGTCACAGCGCCGGACACATGTCGATAGAAATTGAGTCCGCGGGTGCGCACGCGCTTTTTAGCGGCGACGTATGGCATCACCCGATCCAGGTCTATCGCCCGGCGTGGAGTTCGGTGTTTTGTGCCGACAAGGATCGCGCAACTATCTCGCGTCGATGGGTACTCGACCGCGCGGTCGAAACGGACGCGACGGTGTTCACGCCGCACTTTGCCGGGACATCGGCGGGTGTTGTGGATGTTTCAGCGCAGAGCAAGGGCGGCTTTGCGTGGCGCTTCGTGTGACGAACTACTGCTGCTGTTTAACGGCCAAGTTATGACTCTCGTCGCTCAAATCGGGCTGCAGCATCGTGCCGAGAACGCGAAGCAATCGCTGCAATGCTGCATTTGGATTGGTCTCCAGATACGCGAACGCCAGCGGCATCTGCACCGATAGATCGGTGAAGCGCACGAACTGCGCACGCGCCGGCGGCCGCCCGAGATTCGCAGCATTGACGATAGCGGCGCCCATGCCCGCGGAGACAAGCGACAGAATTGCCGCCTCGGTCGGCACTTCCTGCACCACGTCTAATGTCAATCCTGCTTCGCTGCAGGCGCTGACCAGCATGTCGTAATACGCCGGGTACGTTGCCCGCGGAAAACAGACCACTGGTCGGCCATTCAGGTCACGCGCGGAGATGGGCTGGCCCTCCTGAAAATTCCAGCTTCGCGGTACGGCGGCCACCACATCGTCGAAAGCAAGAGGCAACACATGCAGCGCGCGCGGAAGCTCGCCGTAGGTGTAGATGAACCCGCCATCGAGCGTCCCGGCCAGGATCTCGGCAACCTGCTCCGGCGTGTTCATGGGCGCCAGATGGATGCTCACCTCGGGCGCTTCGCGCTGAAAATTGTTGAATGCATCGGGGACCAAGCCATCCCAACTTGCATTCTCGACTACCCCGAGCCGCAACGTTCCCTGAAGCCCTGATGCAACCAGTCGCACGGCGTGCGTCGCCGACTCGAGAATGCCGAGCGACTTGCGAACTTCGCGCAGGAATAGTTCGCCGGCGACAGTCAGCTTGACACCCTGCGGCGTGCGATCGAAAAGCCGGGCGCCCAGCATCTGTTCAAGATCCTGTATCTGGCGGGTAATCGCCGGCTGCGTGACATTGATGCGCTCGGCGGCCAGCCGGAAGCTCTGATTGTCGGCGACCGCCGCGAAATACCTCAGGTGTCGTAGTTCCACGTTTCTTCCCTTATCTGTCGCGCCCGTCCGTGCAAATGGCCGGATTAAGCTCGTCACATGATGATCGCATCCTAATCTCGCAGTCCCGCAGTCCCGCAGTCCGTTAGGTCGCGGTCAATGCGAACGCGTCGGCGAGGAAATACGGGCATCAAAATTCTTGCCGGCGCCTGCTCGTTCATGATAATTTATGCTCGTTTATGAGCGATATACGATGAATGAGCAATCCAAATAGAGACCAACAACATGCAAAGAACCCGGCGTGATGCCGTAGACGGGTTGCTTCCCGACGAACGCGCAAAGCTGATACTCGACCGTCTACGGTCGCATGGCCGCGTGCTGGCGGCCGGACTCGCGCTCGAATTCAACACCTCCGAGCACACGATTCGCCGCCATCTGCGTGATCTGGCCGACGCCGGTCATTGCAAGCGCGTGTATGGCGGCGCATTGCTGATCTCGCCCGCTGCGCCGGCCGGGTCCACTCGTCTGCGCGAAGCGGCTGATCGAAAGGCGCAACTGGCCGTTGCGGCGGCGTCCATTGTGCGGCCGGGGCAGCACATCCTGCTCGATGCCGGGTCGACCAACGTCGCTATTGCGGCGGCGCTTCCGGAAAACGCCGGCTTGACTGTAGTGACCAATTCCCCCGATGCCTGCTCGCGTTTGCTCGATCGTCCTGGCTTCGATGTCATTCTGATTGGCGGCCGAATGAGCGCGCGCGGAGCGGGTTCTCTCGGGTCCACTGCCCTTCTGCAGGTCCAGCAAATCAAGGCCGACCTCTGTTTTCTCGGTGCGTGTGCGATGGACCCCGACGAGGGCGTGGCTGCGTTCGAGGCGGAGGAAGCCGAGCTTAAACGCGCGATGGTCAAATCGAGCGGTCAGATCGCCATTGCTATGACGTCGGAGAAACTGATGACCGCAGCGCCTTTTTTTGTGGTGGCAAGCTCCGGCGTCGAGCATCTGATCGTGGAGGCGGACATCTCCGCGCAGCGGCTAAGCGAGTTCGAAAAGATCTGCGGCAATGTGATCGTGGCTCATTCAGGAGCTCAATCATGAGACCCGTTGCTGAACGTATTGCCACCACTGCTGTATTTCTCGCAAACGGGCTGGGCATTGGTGCGTGGGCCGTTGAAGTCCCACGGATCAAGGAAGCTTTATTGCTAAGCGATACCTCGCTTGGAATCGCATTGTTCTGTTTTGCGTTGGGCGCAATTGTCGCCATGCCGCTTGCGGGCAGGCTGGCGCCGCGATTTGGAAGCGGCCGCGTCACCGCATTCCTGGGCGTTGCATTCGTGGTTGCACTGCCCTTGCCTGCGCTGGTCCCGGACTTCGCTTTGTTATGCGTGGTGCTCTTTGCCTTAGGCGCTGCGAATGGGGCACTCGATGTATCGATGAACGGACACGCCAGCGCAATTGAAGGCGAATGGCGGGCACCGATCATGTCGTCGTTTCATGCAGCCTGGAGCATGGGCGGTTTGATAGGTGCAGCAGGAGGCGCGGCGCTTCAGGCCAACGGTATCGGCTCGATAGGCGGATTATTGCTGCCCGATGTTGTTATTGGTGCGCTTGTTTTGACCGGCGCTGTATTTGCGCTGAGGGATATTGGACCGAGGGTGTTGGCGTCGGCTAGCGGTTTTGTCTTGCCTAGCGCGGGCGTCATGAAACTCGCTGCCCTCGCCTTTCTCTGCATGTTGGTCGAAGGCGCGGTGGCGGACTGGAGCGCGGTGTTCTTACGCTCGGCACTCGATACGCAGGCAAGTGCAGCAGCGCTCGGCTATTCGTCATTTGCGTTCGCGATGGCGGCATGCCGGATAGTCGGAGATGTATCGGTTCGGCGCTTAGGCGCAAGTGTCGTGGTCGCGAGTGGCGGGTTTATTGCAGCCGTCGGGTTGGCGCTAGTACTTGGCTATCCAAACGTGGTTACCGCTTGTGTGGGATTTGCCTTGGTTGGAATCGGGTTGGCTAATATTGTGCCGGTCATTTTTAGTGCCGCGGGGCGCTCAACGGCAACGCCGGCGGTCGGTGTTTCCATGGCCGCCACGGCGGGTTATGCCGGCTTTCTGGTGGGACCGCCGCTGATTGGACTGGGCGCTGGTTTTGTGGGGCTGCGGTTAGCGTTGTGTGCGCTTTTGCTAGCCGTGGTCATTGTCTGTCTGGTGGGCGGCAAGGCCGTGAGTCGGGTTAGCGTCAAGGAAGCTTATTGATCATGCTGTTTTTTTCGTTCGCACTCGGGGGTGGGTGCGGGGTGGTTCTGAGGTTAGCGGGCAGGGTTCGGGGTGGGTGCCAAGTTCTTGCGTTAGCGGTCTGGTTCATTGCCGGGTTGCTGCTTTTCAGGTCTTCGCGAGTTATGTGCTAGCTGATCTCTTTATCACTATTAGCCACTGCGCGTGGCGGCGCGTCATTTCTTTGTCCAAAGCGACAAAGAAACGAAGCAAAGAAAACGCTTTCACCGCTCTAAAAATTAAGTGTCCACAGCGTGCAGTTCCATTTCATGGGTACCCCAAAAGCACGGTGCTCGCCAGAGCGGAGGATGTGTGAACCCCTCCTTCTCGCGAATCCTGACAGTAAAACGCTTCGCCCCGTACGCTCTCGGGCCAGCACTAGCGACTGAACCTGCCCAAGGAGCGCCCCGCGCTATCCGCGGAAAACCAACCTCCAAATTTGGATGCATGCCGAACCATTTTTTAAACCACCGAGAAATGGTTCGGCAGAATGCGTGAGGCCTAACCCGCAAAATAACAATGCAAACTCATAGCTAACCCGCGAAGCCCACAGCGGCAAATACGCGTGAGGCCCTGCGGGAACGTGGGGCACTGGTGCTTGCCCGAGAGCGTACGGGGCGAAGCGTGTTAATGTCAGGATTCGCGAGAAAGAGGGTTTCAAACATCCGTGGCTCTGGCGAGCACCGTGCTTTTGGGGTACCCATGAAATGGAACTGCACGCTGTGGACACTTAATTTTTAGAGAGGTGAAAGCGTTTTCTTTGCTTCGTTTCTTTGTCGCTGTGGACAAAGAAATGACGCGCCGCCACGCGCAGTGGCTAATAGTGATAAAGAGATCAGCTAGCACATAACCCGCGAAGACCTGGAAAGCAGCAACCCGGCAATGAACCAGACCGCTAACGCAGAACCCGTGCAACCTGGCATTGACCCCGACCGCTAACCCGGAACCTGCGGAACCGAGCACCGCCCCCAACCACTAAACCCAACACCCCGGAAACCAACCAAAACAAGTCACCTAGCCAACGGCATTAAATCCCCATCCGTCTGACGCTGAAGATCCTGCACCTTGCTCTGCAATGCCCGCAATTCAGCTTGGGCCGCATCCTGCTGCGTCCGCAACGTGACAATAGCTGCCTGCTGTTCCGCCTGCCGATCCACCACCTGGCTTTGCTGCGCGCGCGCCACATCGACATCAGCCTGCAAGCGGTTCGCCCGGTTCTGCTGCAAGGCAATCAACCGATCCGCGTACGCGTTTTCAGCCTCCAGCTTCTCGCGACTGATTTCCGAAGCAGCAAGCTGGGCCGTGGACTTAGCGAAGTCCGCATAAACCGCTTCGGCACGCGTATCGGTCTGCGTCTTGATCACCCGCCAAAACTTCTTTTGCTGAAACAGCGCGACGTAGTAAGTCATCTGATCCGGATAGAACAACATGCTCGCGCCATAACTGCCGTTATAGGTCGTGCGCATTTCCATGACCTTGCCATCGCGGATCATCTGCTGCAATTCGGTAATGCTGCCGTTAACGCCATTCCCCGACGCCTGCGGTTCGTCTGCCGCACCGTTGGCCAGCAAGCCGCGCCGCGCACTTGCGTCGCCAAGCGCATTCCCCGGCCCCGACGACGAATCCTGTCCCGCAGGCATCGCCGCCAGTGCAGAAGTTGTAGCGGTGAGAGCGGCGAGCGCCACCGTGCAGACCACCGCGCCAACCCACAGAACGCCCCCGCGCCGCCATTTATTTTTGTATTTCATGGATTTTCCGAGTTCTTTGAACAAAGCGAAACCGACCGGATTATGGCAGATAGAATGCCCCGATATTCATTGACCACATTCAAAAATCGCGCTCTTTGAATGGAAATCGAAGCACTGGATAATCGCCGGGTTCAGTGAACCGCTTGTGGCACGTGTGTGGAAACCCGCGCGCCTTAACGCAAGCCTTGTCGTCGCAGCCTAAGTCACCTGAAAATATCGGCGACCAGATTCGACACCGCCCGTATGCGCTCGCTGCCGCGCAGCGCCGGATGCAAGACCATCCATACATCCTGGTCCAGCTCCCTGATATGCGGTTCGATGCACACCAGATCACTGGTCGTGTCGCCCGCCAGTTGCGCGAGCACGCCCAGGCCCGAGCCGCCCAGCACGCCATCGAATACGCCCAGCACGTAACTGCTGCGAAGGCTCGGCGCGGGCGCGCCCGGCAATGTCTTGAGCCAGCGAGCTGCAGGATGATCGCCCCGACGCTCGTCGTAACCGACGAATGACAGCTTGCTCCATTCCTTCTTCTTGATCGCCACCTTGTGACGAAGGTAATAGTCCCGCGATGCATATAAACCAAAGCGGACCTTGCCGATCCGGCGTACATACAAGTCTCCCTCGTCCGGACACTCCGACCAGATGGCAATGTCCGCTTCGCGACGGGCAAGGTTATACGGCTGCTGCGAGGTCAGCACTTCAATGGCCAGTCCGGGAAACCTTTCCTGGAACGAACCCAGTAACTTCATCAGGATGTAGGACATCCACTCGACCGCATTGATCCTGACCGTCCCCTCAAGACCATGAGAACCGGTGACATCCCCGGCCCGTTCGATCTGATGCGCGAGCGTCTCCATCTGCTCGGCCCATGCAAGCACCCGCTGCCCGAACGCAGTCACAGCACACCCGGAAGGCACGCGGTCAATCAGGGGTTCACCTAGTCTTCTTTCCAGCTCCGTCAAGCGGCGCGACAACGTCGCCGCGCTAAGATCGCATGCCGCGGCCGCCGATCTCATGGTTCCTTCACGGGCGATGGCGAGCAAAAGCCGCAGGTCGTCCCAGTCAACGTGTTCCATTTTTGAAACGCTCGCTTTCGATTTTAGACGTAGCATATCGCGAATCGCGAGGATAGCATTAGACCCGGATGGGCTGGATTGCCGCTTGATTCACGCTACGGCTCATGCATCGGGTTTTCACGTATTGGCGTTAAAGCGATGCGGCAACGAGCATGGCCTTTCAACCTGATTTACTGACTCACCGACTTAGCGATTAATTGACTAACTGACTAAGCGACTCGACGGCTATTCCCTAAGTAGACCGAAGAGCGAACTAATTAACGGAGACTTTATGACCCGCAAGGCCAACCCAGCACGGCGCCGCGTACTCGCTGCAACCGCAGCAACTGCAGTCGCAGCCGCATTCTCGCTCTTGCCTGTCTCGTCGGCATTCGCTCAAACGGCGAAAAAACCCGTCGTCGCCCTCGTGATGAAGTCACTCGCCAATGAGTTCTTCCTCACCATGGAAACCGGCGCCAAAGACTATCAGGCTCATAACTCGAGCAAGTTCACGCTCATCTCGAACGGCATCAAGGACGAAACCGATACCGCGAACCAGATTCGCATTGTCGAGCAGATGATCGTCTCGAAGGTCGATGCGCTCGTGATCGCCCCGGCTGATTCGAAGGCCCTCGTTCCGGTCATCAAGAAAGCCGTGGATGCAGGCATCATTGTGGTGAATATCGACAACCAGCTTGATCCGGAGGTGCTCAAGTCGAAAGACCTGAACGTGCCGTTCGTTGGACCGGACAACGCAAAGGGCGCGCGGCTGGTCGGTGATTACCTGGTCAAGAAACTGAAGGCTGGCGACGAAGTCGGCATTATCGAAGGTGTGTCGACCACGACGAACGCACAGCAACGCACGGCCGGCTTCAAGCAGGCGATGCAAGCAGGCGGCATGAAAGTTGTTGCGCTGCAATCGGGCGACTGGGAAATCGACAAGGGCAATGCGGTGGCATCGCAGATCCTGAACGCGAACCCGAACATCAAGGCGCTGCTCTGCGGCAACGACAACATGGCGCTCGGCGCGGTGGCTGCGGTCCGGGCGGCCGGTAAAGCAGGCAAGGTGCAGGTCGTGGGTTACGACAACATCAACGCCATCAAGCCGATGCTCGCCGACGGCCGGGTGCTCGCGACCGCCGATCAATACGCCGCAAAACAAGCGGTATTTGGTATCGACACGGCTTTGAAAGCGCTCTCCGCGCATCAGAAGCAATCGGAATTGTCGAGCGTGGTGGAAACGCCGGTTAACCTCGTCACCAAGTAAGCGCGTCAAATTATGCGTCGTCGCGGTGAGCCGTGACGACCCATTCATGTATGCCTGAATGCTGCAAGCAGCGTAGAGTATTCCGACGCGCCCGGCTTTAGCTTCTGAGCTTCAAATGTTCAAACGCGTAGTGCGCCCCGGCCATCAACAGGCGGGGCGGAACTCGCATTCCAGTACCCGCCCTAGCCTCTCATAAGCGATGCCCAGTCCAAACGTTCCTCCCGCCGACATAGCGCCGGTGCTGACCATTCACGGGATCGGCAAGACCTACGTCGAGCCGGTGCTCGCGGACGTCTCGCTCCATTTGCGTCCCGGCGAAGTGCTCGCGCTGACAGGCGAAAACGGCGCCGGCAAGAGCACGCTCTCGAAGATCGTAGGCGGCCTTGTCACGCCCACCACCGGCTCCATGCAGCTCGGTGGCATCTCGTACGCGCCGGCAAGCCGCGGCGACGCCGAAGCGCTCGGCGTGCGCATGGTGATGCAGGAACTGAACCTGCTGCCCACGCTGTCGGTTGCTGAAAACCTCTTTCTGAATCGTCTGCCAAAACGCGGACTCGGCTGGATCGATCGCACGACGCTGCGCGAAGACGCGCGTCAGGCGATGGCCCAGGTCGGACTCGATGCTATCGACCCGGATACGCTCGTGGGCGAACTCGGTATCGGCCATCAGCAGATGGTCGAGATCGCGCGCAACCTGATTGGCGATTGCCGTGTGCTGATCCTCGATGAACCCACCGCCATGCTCACGGCGCGCGAAGTCGACCTGCTGTTCGAGCAAGTCGAGCGCCTGAAATCGCGCGGTGTTGCGCTGGTGTATATCTCGCATCGGCTGGAGGAATTGACGCGCATCGCCGAACGCGCGGCTGTGTTGCGCGACGGGCGCCTCGTGCACGTCGACGCCATGCGCAACCTCACCAGCGACAAGCTCGTCACGCTCATGGTCGGACGCGATATTGGCGAGCGCATCGACCTCGGCGAACGCCGGATTGGCGCGACCGCACTCAAGGTCCAAGGCATGACGCACGGCCACGCCGTGCGCGACGTATCTTTTGAAGTAAAAGCCGGCGAGATCTTCGGCATCAGCGGTCTGATCGGCGCAGGCCGGACCGAACTCATGCGGCTGATCTACGGCGCGGACCGGGCGGATAGCGGCAGCATCTCGATCGCGCATCGCGGTGCGGCGCTCAAGACGGTCAGCATCAAGTCACCTTCCGATGCTGTGAACCAGGGTATCGCGCTCATCACCGAAGACCGCAAGGGCGAAGGTTTGTTGCTGCCTCAACCCATTGCCGCGAACATTTCGCTTGGCAATATCGGGGCAGTATCGAAGCATGGTTTTATCGATGCCCGCCGCGAGACCGCACTCGCGCAGAAGCAGATCGACGCCATGCGAATCCGCACATCGAGCGCCGCGCAACCCGTGTCCGAACTCTCGGGCGGCAACCAGCAGAAGGTCGTGATCGGCCGCTGGCTCGCTCGCGATTGCACCGTCCTGCTCTTCGATGAACCCACGCGCGGCATCGACGTCGGCGCCAAGTTCGACATCTACGCGCTGATGGGCGCCCAGGCTCGCGAAGGCCGCGCGCTGGTGGTCGTCTCAAGCGACCTGCGCGAGTTGATGCTGATCTGCGACCGGATCGGCGTGATGTCGGCGGGACGCATGACCGGCGTCTTCGAACGCGATAACTGGTCGCAGGACGCGTTGCTCGCCGCAGCGTTCGCGGGTTATGCAGCCCGGGATAAAATCCTCAACGAATCTATTGAACCGGGCGCCGAGACGCCGGACACCCCTATCACGGAGCACCAGTCATGACTGCACAAACAACGACGCCAAAAACGCAAACGGAGCCGCCCAAGAGCGCGAAGCCGATCGGCACGCGGCTGGGTTTCTCGAACTACCTGGGCCTGATGGGTGCGTTGATCGCGATGATCGCGCTGTTCTCCGTGCTGAGCTCGCACTTCCTGAGCTACGACACCTTCAGCACCATCGCGAATCAGATTCCCGATCTGGTGGTGATGTCGGTCGGCATGACGTTCGTGCTGATAATTGCGGGTATCGATCTGTCAGTGGGATCGGTCCTGGCCCTGGGCGCGGCAGTGACCAGCGTCGCCGCGTTGCAATGGCACTGGGGAGCGCTGCCGTCCGCGTTGCTCGGCATGGCCGGCGCGGCGCTTACCGGCTGCGTGACCGGCGCCGTGACGGTGGGGTGGCGCATCCCTTCGTTCATCGTCTCGCTGGGCGTGCTGGAAGCGGCACGCGGTCTTGCTTACCAGATGACGAACTCGCGCACGGCGTATATAGGCGATGCCTTCGACTTTCTCTCGAACCCCATCGCGTTCGGCATTTCTCCTTCGTTCCTGATTGCTATCGCCGTGATGGTCGTGGCGCAGCTCGTGCTGACCCGGACGGTTTTTGGCCGCTACCTGGTCGGCATTGGCACCAACGAGGAAGCCGTGCGCCTGGCCGGTGTCAACCCGCGGCCGTACAAGGTCATCGTGTTTGCGCTGATGGGCCTGCTCTCGGGACTTGCCGCGCTGTTCCAGATTTCCCGCCTTGAAGCGGCCGATCCTAATGCCGGATCAGGAATCGAACTACAGGTGATCGCCGCAGTCGTGATCGGCGGGACGAGTTTGATGGGTGGACGCGGCTCTGTTATCAGCACATTCTTTGGTGTCCTGATCATCTCGGTGCTCGCAGCCGGCCTCGCGCAGATAGGCGCGAACGAGCCGACCAAGCGGATCATCACTGGCGCGGTGATTGTGGTGGCAGTCGTGCTGGATACGTACCGCAGCAAACGGCGCATCATGTAAGCGTGCGCCGCGCCCTCATTCGAAGCATTCGTGCGGTTGAGCTTTGGATCGTTGATTTGCGCTTGGCACGCACACCATGGATGCCTGAAGAAATGCATCCCTATTATTCGCGATATCGGTAGCGTCCCGGCTTGATCTTAGTGTGCTTGTTGCGTGTACTGATTGCGCATCCTCAGCAAACGCCCAAGCCCGGTGACCCGCCGGTTCGCCAGCAGGAGAAATTGAAATGTCCAAAGAAACCAAGCAGGGTTCCGTCCTCATCATGGGGAGTATCAATACCGATCTGGTCGCGCGATCGCCGCATTTGCCGCGTCCGGGCGAAACGATCAGCGGCCACGAGTTCTCGCAAATCTCCGGGGGCAAGGGAGCTAACCAGGCGGTGGCTGCAGCCCGAATCGGGGGGCGCGTGGCGATGGCCGGATGCGTGGGCGGCGACGCCAACGGCGCATTGCGGCTGGCAGACCTCGAGGCCGAAGGAATCGATTGCAGCGCGGTCGAAACCGACCCGTCAGTGCCGAGTGGCGTTGCGATCGTCACCGTTGCGGACGACGGCCAGAACACGATCGTGGTGGTGCCCGGCAGCAACGGCCAGGTTACCCCCGAGATGGTCAAGCGCCACGAGGCGGTGATCAAGGCTGCCGATGTGGTGGTATGTCAGCTCGAGACGCCATGGGACTCGGTCTATGCCACGCTGGTCACTGCCCGGCGATTTGGTAAGCTAACCGTATTAAATCCGGCGCCGGCTACTGGTCCGCTTCCGCCCGAGTGGCTGCCGTTGGTCGACTATCTGGTCCCGAACGAAGTCGAGGCGGCCATCCTCGCCGGATTGCCGGTCGAATCGCAAAGCGGTGCACGCAGGGCGGCCAAAGAACTTCAGCGAGCGGGCGCGCGTAACGTCATCGTGACGCTGGGTTCGCAAGGCGCGTATCTGTTGCCTGAAGCAGGCGAAGGGACGCACTACTCCGCGCCCAAGGTGAACGCGGTGGACACCACTGCTGCCGGCGATACTTTCATCGGTGTCTTCGCCGCCCAGTTGGCCGCGCGTCAACCCATAGAAGCGGCGATCAGTCTTGCCCAGCGGGCGGCCGCTATTTCCGTTACACGCGCCGGCGCACAGCCCTCCATTCCGACTCGCCAGGAAGTCGACAGCGCTCCCTGACCTTCGCTGTCCGGAACGCATCAAGTGTGCCGGACAATAGATTTGGATATCCGATCTAGTTACGCGATTCAGTTACGACATTGAGTTTGAAGCGTCGAAACCGTGCTGCCCCGTTGCAGGGGCTGGTCACGCCATCGCCCAAGCTGCTGCATGGTTCTCCGCGGCAGTTGTTTTTCGTCATCCAACTAACCTTTAATGGGAAAAGCAATGAACTCAAAACCCGCGTTTGTCCTGGTGGCTTCCGTGTTTTTGACAGCTTGCGGTGGAAGCGGAAATTCGAACTCCGGGCCTTTGGCGACTGCGCCAAAGGTCATCATGGATTCAGACTTCAATACGATGGGCGATGACGGCCAGCTCTTTGCCATGACCACGCAATTGATGGCGCAGGGGAAAGTGAATTTACTCGGCTTGACTGTAGTCACGGGCAATGACTGGCTATTGCAGGAACAATCGGACGCACTCAAAGCCGTGGAGCGGATGGGTGTACAGAACACCGTGGGCGTCTACGCCGGTGCGGATTATCCGCTGCAATACGATGTCGCGAGTATTCGCGCGCAGCAAGCCGCCAATCCCAACGGTTATTTCGGCGCCTGGAGCCGCCCCGAACCCACGCAGGCTTCGCAACTTATCGCCCCGCCGGACGGCTTTGCCACGAGTACGAAACTGCAGGTGGAAAACGCGTCTGATTTCATGATCGATACGATCAAGCGTTATCCGAATCAGGTCTCTATTCTGGAAGTCGGGCCGCCGACCAATCTTGCGCTTGCACTGAAAAAGGCGCCGGAAATCGCACCGCTGATCAAGCAGATTATTTATATGGGCGGTGCGATGGCCGTGCCGGGCAATGCGAATGCCGTGGGCGAACTGAACTGGTGGTTTGATCCGCTAGCCGTGCGCACGGTGCTTCAAACGACGATTCCTCAAGTCGTGATTCCGCTGGATGTAACGAATACCGTGCCGCTGACGCAGAGCGTCTATGACCAGATCTCCAACAATCCGAGCAAGCAGACCGCCGTTACGAAGATTTATGCGACGACCAATGCGAACGCGCTTAGCACTAACACGGACATCTACGACACGCTGACTATCGCTTATTTTACGGATCCGACTTACGCGACGCAGACGAAGAGCGCGTACCTGGATATCGATACGAGCAGCGGCGAGAATCAGGGTCATGTGATGGTCTATCCGGATCAACCGGCGGCCGGTGCTTCACCGCAGAAAATTGCCTATGTCACTCAGTTCGATAACAACCGGTTCTTTAGCCTGTATGTGGATTTGTTGACGCGGCCGGTGCCGGTTACCCTTCCATGAGGGGGGCGTTCGCACTCGGGGTTTGGTGATGGCTGGTGTGGGGATCGGGGGGCGGCTTGGGCGGTGAGTCAGGGGGTGGGCGGACAAGTGGATTGCTAGGTTTTGGGGTTGGTGGTCTGGTTCATTGCCGGGTTGCTAGGTTCTGGCGTTAGCGGTCTGGTTCATTGCCGGGTTGCTGCTTTCCAGGTCTTCGCGCGTTTAGTGTTAGCTGATTTCTTTATCACTGTTAGCCACTGCGCGTGGCGGCGCGTCATTTCTTGGTCCTTAGCGACAAAGAAACGAAGCAAAGAAAACGCTTTTAACAGCTCTACCCTAAGTGTCCACAGCGTGCAGTTCCAATTCATGGGTGCCCCAAAAGCACGGTGCTCGCCAGAGCTTAGGATGTGTGAAACCCTCCTTCTCGCGAATCCTGACAGTAAAACGCTTCGCCCCGTACGCTCTCGGGCAAGCACTAGCGACTGAACCTGCCCAAAGAGCGCCCCGCGCTATCCGCGGAAAACCAACCTCGAATTTGTACGCATGTCGAACCATTTTTTAAACCACCCAGAAATGGATCTGCAGAATGCTTAAGGCATAACCCGCAAAATAACAATGCAAACTCATAGCTAACCTGCGAAGCACCACAGCGGCAAATACGCGTGAGGCCGTGCGGGTTTCTATGGCAAGGGCGCTTGCCCGAGAGCGTACGGGGCGAAGCGTGTTAATGTCAGGATTCGCGAGAAGGAGGGTTTCACACATCCGTGGCTCTGGCGAGCACCGTGCTTTTCGGGTACCAATGAAATAAAACTGCACGCTGTGGACACTTAATTTTTAGAGAGGTGAAAGCGCTTTCTTTGCTTCGTTTCTTTGTCGCTTTGGACAAAGAAATGACGCGCCGCCACGCGCAGTGGCTAATAGTGATAAAGAGATCAGCTAGCACATAACCCGCGAAGACCTGAAAAGCAGCAACCCGGCAAGGCACCAGACCGCTGACGCCAGAACCTAGCAACCCTGCAATGCCCCTGACCGCTAACCCCAGAGCCCGTGCAACCCGCCCCGCCCCCGCCCGACAACTCTAAACCCAACCCCTAATGCGCATGCTCAGGTTGCCGAATTGAACGCGGTGAGCGCGAGCTCTTATAAACCTTACGAAGATACCCACACAAGGGCTTTTCAATAAACAGAAAGCTAGCAATCGACATTGCCGTCAACACGAGCAAAAATCCCAGAAATGGCACAAGACCCGTCGCGACGCTCGGAAACAGCATCTTTGCATACCTGAAAAACGGCACATGCAAAATATAGAATGCGAAACTCGCTTCCCCAAGCAGGACCATCGTTTTGCTCCCAAGCCAGCCACTAAACAGCCCTTTCGCGCGCGCCAGACTGTAGAGAAGCAGGACAAAAGCGGGAAACAGCAACGCCTTCGCCAACACATGATTGGCAAACACAATAACCGCAACTGCTGCAGCCAGAGCTGCAAAAGCAGCGACATCGAAGACACCCGTTTTACTCAGCCCCTGGCTTAGATAAAGCCGCGCCATGCATATCCCGGCAATAAACTCGCCTATCCGAAGCACCGGCATGAAATTCACCATCTCTCGCAGCCAATACGCCTGACCCAATGCCGGCGGCAGGAACAATAACGTCAACGTCGGAATAACGGAAAATAACCAGCACGCCCCGATCAAACTCAACAGCACCGCAACGCTGCGATTTTTAAGGAAAGCAAACAGGAAGGGAAACGACGCGTAAAAGACCGCTTCCGCAGAGAGCGACCATCCGGGCGTATTCCAGGCGTTCGCAGTGGCAGGCGTCCAGGCTTGCAACAACGCCAGGGAAATCACGCCGTAAAACACGAGCCGCGCATATAACCCAGCCGAGTGTCCGTGCAAGGCCGCAAGGTTCGAATAGACCAACGGCGCGAATACGATCCAACCCAATAAATAGATTGGGTAGATTTTTGCGAACCGGGAAAAATAGAACTGTCGTACGGCAGGCGCCTCTGCCCCACCCATTTCCGGATGCGTATAAGTAAGGATGAACCCCGAAAGAATGAAGAACAATTCGACAGGGTCGCCCGAATTCTCATAGAAATAAAATGGTGATATTCCTAACGATGCGGCGACATCAGGCGAAAGGTGATACAGCGCTACGCTCAACGCTGCCAGGAAGCGAACGCCGGTTAACGCGGGAATAACGGGCCTTCGTGCAACTGTTGTCATCGTTCATTGAATTCGCCGCGTGCCCCAGCGCGCCTGGCGGCCTCATGGTGCACGTTAAAAAATTGGAAAATTAATGCGGAATGGCGAATTTTCCGGAAAATAAAGCGCTATCGCGAGTTAAGTCGAAGCCATGAAATCGGCGCTCACTATCGCTCAACCCATATAAAAGTCATTCGCTCAGCCCGTCTTGTGCTCGTTCTGGACCCGCCCTACTCTGACTTCGACGCATCACTCTCAACTTTCGCACGCCAGCCTATCTCCCCAACTACTAGCAGGCGGCGCCTCTCTACAGTACCGGGTTCCTATTGGAGACGATATGGACGACAGCATGACCGCAGCCTTTGTGACAGGAAAGTGGCAGCTTGCGCAGGGATATTTCGCCGTTGAAGTTGAGATTGAATCGGCATCGCAATTGCAACCGTTTGATGACGGCGCATTGATCGATGCTGTCCCGAGAGGCCATGACGGTGTCGTCAAAACCTACCCCTTGTTTCGCTCGTCATCCAGGCGTGATGCCTATGTTCTCGGAATCCGCCATGATGTGAGCGGGGAACCAGCGCAGCGAGATTTCGACATCCCCTGGAATCACGGGGACGAGATCCTTGTGGGGAAGCCACAGACCACACCTGTCACTGTCGACACCAAAGCTCGATATATCCTGCTTGGTGGCGGCCTTGGCATCGCAGTCATCGCCGGCGTCGCCAGAAAACTTGCATCGAGTGGCAAGAGTTTTGAACTGCACAACTTCGCGAGAACACCCGCACGAGCTGTTTTCCTGGAGGAACTGTGCGAACTTGAACGATGTGGAAAGATCGCTCACCACTTCGAGAGGTCTGCCGAGCAACTTGCCCGGAACATCTGCCACGCCATCAGTCCAACCCACGCCAACTCACAGATTTATTGCAGCGGACCGCCGGCATTTATGGACTTGATACAGCAGCGTGCCCGTGAGTGGGTCTATGACGCTAACATCCACAAGATTTTCCTGGGTGATATTAGCCGGGCAAAGGCTGATCCGCGCATGGAAGCTTGATCCAGCCATGGCAGGGATTGATCAGGTCGGCGTCGTGGTCGTTTCCAACCGCGGCCGCGACCTGTGTGCTGGTGTGATCTGAAGCACCAATCGGACTGGGATCTCTACAGACCACTAATCTAAGCAATTGCATCCATCACGCGGGCTAAATAGACCATCGTAGCGCCAGCATCAAGCGCGATTGCTACGCCAAGCGCCTCTGCGATCTCTTCTCGTGTGGCGCCCAACTTCACGGCCTCGGCGCTGTGCACGGCGATACAACCGTCGCATCGAAGCGAAACCGCGACTGCAACCACGATGAGTTCGCGCATTTTCGCGTCCAGACTGACTTCGTAGGCCATCGAAGTTTTTTCGTCACCCAGCGTTGATTCCGTGCCGAATGACAGCTTGACGCGCAACCGATGCGTTAATAATATTGCGTGCGATGAGCAATTTCGTCCCATGTTGAGGGACGCGACGCAAAAATTTATCTACTTGAGGTTGGACGCAATTCCATGGCCACTGCCCTCGATGACTTCGATCGCAAGCTGCTGGCCGAAGTCCAGCGCGACGCTCATATCCCCCAGAACGAACTCGGTGCCCGGGTGAATCTGTCGACTGCGGCGGTTAATCGCCGTCTGCGACGGATGGCCGACGACGGCGTGATAGACCGATACACGGCCGTCGTTTCGCCGGAGAAAGTCGGCTTCCCCCTTACTATCATGACAACGGTAGAAGTTGAAAGCGAACAGATCGACCTGCTGGACACGATGAAGCGGACCTTCGAACTATGTCCGCAGATCCAGCAGTGCTACTACGTCGCGGGCGAATGGGACTTCGTGCTTATCCTGACAGTGCAGAACATGGAACAGTACAACGACCTCACCCGGCAGCTCTTTTTCGCCAATAACAACGTGAAGCGCTTTAAAACACTGGTGAGCATGAGCCGCGTGAAGGTCGGGCTGAGTGTGCCCGTGGACCTGGATGAATAAGCCGACGTTTAATGGCGGGAAGACGAGCGCGCTTATTATCGGACGACGCTCCGGTCATGCCAGTCGCCCTGCCCGAACTGCCGAACCGTAATCGCCCCGTTGCGAATGTCACCCTTCTCATCGAACTGGATCGGGCCAGTCACGCCGTCCAGCTTCAGGGTTTGCAGTTTTGACAGATAGACCTTCGGGTCCGTTGAATCCGCAGCCTGCATGGCGCTTGCCATCGCCATCACTGCATCATAGGCGTACGGTGCATAGAGTTGCACTTGCACGCCGAATCGCTGCTGATAGCGTTTAAAGAAAGCGTCGCCCTGAGGCATCTTTGAGGGAGGCACGCCGGCAAGTGTGCAGTACGTATCGCTAGTCATGGACGCGCCTGCGAGCTTGATGAATTGAGGGGTGCATGCCTCGTCGCCGGCGATCAGTTTGGCTTTCAGACCAAGTCGCTGAGCTTGCTGCGCGAACGCTGCGGCTTGCGTGTCTCCGCCCGTGAATACGATGCCGTCGGGAACACGACTCTTGATAGTCGTGAGAACCGCCATCCAGTTAGTCGTTTTGTCAGTTCCATATTCACGGTCTACCACCGTACCGCCCGCAGCCTTGACTGCCTTCTCGACTTCATCGGCCAGGCCCTGTCCGTAGGCAGTGCGATCATCGACAATTGCAATCTTCCTGGCCTTCAGGTCCTTCACGAGATACGTTCCAATGACAGTCCCTTGCCGGACGTCGTTAGCGACCATGCGAAAAACGCTCTTGTATCCTTGAGCGGTCAGTTTCGGGTTGGTCGCAGACTCGGTAATCATCGGGATGCCTGCATCCGAATAGATTTTGGAAGCAGGGATCGACGTACCTGAATTGGCGTGTCCAACAATGCCCGATACACGGTCATCAACGAGTTTCTGGGCCACGGTCACAGCGGTCTTCGGGTCGGCTGCGTCATCCTGCGAATCGAGCACGAATCTAATTGGCTGTCCGCCAATGTGGATTCTCTCGGCGTTAAGGTCCTCGATCGCGAGTTGGACACCGTTTTCATCGTCCTTGCCGATGTGGGACAGTTCACCCGTCAGTGGCGAAACTTGTCCAATCTTTACGGTTACGTCGGCTTGCGCCACAAGCGGTTGTGCCGCAGCTAACAGGGTCAGCAAAACAGGGGTGAGTTTTAGGTATTGCATGGTCGGGCGCTCGCTCAGTTGCGTTGGCGGCTTCAGGCAGTGATGCCGCTAACGATGTTGGCCCCGGACAATTGCGAAGGGCTGTGATGATGGTAGAAGAGCGCCGCAATCGCCAAAATCGGGTGCTAGCCCGTTTGTGCAATTTTCAATCGATTAAATGTGGTTCAAGGAGTTTTTTTCTCGACATCAAGGATCTGCCGTCCCTTCACCTCCAAAGAAGGCTTCGTCTGATCGATATCGGGGAAGGGCTCCATCATGCTTCATGCCACCGGTTGGTGCGGGCTACGCGATGCCCTGCAGCTTGATAAAATTTCTACGCAGTCTCGCCAACAACGGCGGCACTAACATCTTCGGGAGTGACGAATCATCATGGATCAGATCCTCGCCATTCGACCTTTCGTGCCTGCGAAAGACTTCGATGCTTCCAAGCGTTTCTACCAGGCGCTAGGTTTCACGCTGACCCATGAAGATGAAGGCATTGCGATATTAAAGCTAGGCAGTTTCAGCTTCATTCTCCAGAATTACTACGCCAAGGAATTTGCCGAGAACTGCATGATTCAACTGCTGGTCCGGGATGTGGATTCGTGGTGGCGGAAAACGAAACCTGAAGAGCTTGTCGAGCAGTTTTCTGTCAATGCCCCACGTGAGCCAGTGCTGCAAAGCTGGGGCATGAAAGTCGGGTTCGTCTTCGATCCTTCCGGCGTGCTGTGGCACGTAGCTGAAGTACCGTTCTGAACCTCCGGGTTTTGCCGCCGAATCTTTAGCCCTTGATCCGGTCAGGCGTCATCCAGCCCTCGCTCACGCCAATCTGCGCAACCTGCTTCGCAACGGAATCGGCCAGGCGCTTCGCGTCTTCCGATACCCCGGCGTGTTTGGTCTCGGACACCGCATGCAGACCTACCGCGGCCGACGTCGCAACGTGCCCGGCAGCGGCGCCAATACCTGCTGTTTCCACGACGCCGGGCGCCTTGCCGCTGTCCGCCTTTGCATCGAAACTCTGAACCAGCCTCGGCATTTCGCCAGCCGGCTGATACACGAGCTGCACGGATGTGCCGACCTGGCTTTTCCCCGCGCCCAGACCAACCAGCATCCGGCGGCGGCGATTCCCGGCATCGATCGTATCGAAGCTGCCTTGCACGATCAGGGCGTTCCGGTCGGTGGGCGCAGGCGAATCTGCCCGTACTGCATGCAGGCCCATTGACTGTAGTTGCTTGACGATTTCATCGGCAACTTGCTCGCGCACTTCCACTGCATCGTCGGCTTGCTTCTTCATGGTCGACCCGCCGTCGAATTGCGTCTTCACTTTCTGAAGCAAACCACCGTCGAGTTTCACTTGATCCGGCGAGCTTTCAAACGCATAGACGTAAATGGTTTCCGGCCGCACTTGCGCCGCTGCGGGAAAAGCACTTACGTTGGTGACGCCACTAGCGCAGCCGGTCAGCAGAACGGCACAAAAAGCCAAGGCGGACAGTGCACGAAATACGCTGCGTCCGGCTAACATCTTAAGAAGGTTCAGCATGTTCATCCTTTCATCGACACCATCGTGTCTCGATTATTCAAACACGTCGTCCGATGAGATAAACAAGTATGGATAGCTGATCATCGGCGCTCGAATGTGTGCGGAAAGCGCCTGGTTGAATCTGCGTTAGATCGGCTCGTTCTGGCGTTCCTGCAACGAAGTGAAGTATGAATGAACGGGCGCCCAATCTCTATTCAACAATTATGTCGCGACATGTCACGCGCGACATGTTGTACGTCTCATCAGATGATTGGAAAGGCTCGCCCAGCTTGGCGGGCATCCGTTCAACCGTCGAATCGATAGAGCACGCTATCTACACGAAAGCGCACGTCCCCTGCCAGCGCGTTGCTGACGAGAAGATAGCGCTCTTTACCGAGCACTTCAAAGCAGATCCGGAGGCACGCTCCACGATCGTGCGAAGCGCGGCCGATGGTGACCTCGTGTTTCTTCATGTTCATTCGACCAGTAACCCGCAGGATCGCGGCAGCGCCATCGTGGATATCTCCCGCGTCGACCACGGCAAGATTGCCGAGCATTGGGATGTGATCCAGCCAGTGCCCGAGCATGCCGCTAACGACAACACAATGTTCTAACTCGACGTCCGTCCGGAGAACGTCCCGCTAAAAATTGGTAAGCGGCGGCAACAGCTCGTAAGCACTGCGGGAAACCGCGCACTCCTTCTCACATCGCACGCCTAAACGCGGTGCGATGATTCGACACGTAATACGCTTTGCCGCGCATCGATCACCCGGAAACGGGGGTTTCCATGCGCGGTGTCGAATAGAAGCTAGGAATCAGCGCTACGCGAGGCTTGTCATGACTCTTCACCGCAATCCAAAACTTGCTGGTTTTTCAAACCAGCTTCATGTGTCCGCGATGGCCCAATGCAGTCAAAGACCTTTAGCGACACCGCCAAGAGTCAGGTTCGCGGAACGAACCACATGCATTGAATTCGACATGCGCGCGCTGGCGATCAACTGAGTCATGAGACCTGCTCTGTTTGTCTGCGCTCTTGCGCTCGCTAGCGGCGTGCTGTCGCTCACTCCGTTTGTCACTGCCCACGCGGACCCCGCTGCCAACGATGTGGTCGGCCCCAGGGGCAAGGGCGCCGATCAGAAGAGGCGCCCTCAAGATACGCCCTTCGAGTTTCGCGGCATCCCGCTAGGCATAACACTCGATGAATTCCAGGCAGGCGCGACCGTCAGGGCGACGCCGATCGACAGCGTACCCGTGTGCGAGACCGATGTCATCGCCGGCTCTCTCGGCATGAGCCTGAAGACGCGTGAAAGCCTGACGGTGGCTTGCCGCTGGGCGCATCAACAAGCCAATGGATGGGCGATATCGCGTGCCGTGGTCGACGGTGCACCGGCGCAAGATCACATGCTGCGCTTCGCACGCGTCGGCGGACAATCCACCTTCAGGCTGTATGAAATGTCGTTCGTCATAGACGAAGGCACCGCAGCCGATCTGCGTCACGCGCTTGCGGACCGCTATGGCGCGCCGCGCGCTAGCGCTCGTGCAACTGCCTCCGCCTCTGCCTCTGCGAGCAACGCTCTGCCGGTCTACGAATGGGAAAACGCGGTGAGCTCGATCACTCTGCGTTTCTCGCCGATAACCCATAACGCCACGCTCGTTTATCTGCTGAAAGCGCCCGACGCCTGGGTGAAGTCTGTTGTGCAGCAATGGAAAACCAGCAGCGTCGATGCAAGTTAGTGCAAGTTGGTTGGCACCGCTCGCGTGAAAAGTCGCGTAATTTTCGAGTGTCACGGAAAAGGTTGAGAAGAGAGTGTGCCTGCTCTCGACCCGCAGAAGAATGCAAAACAGGAGTGGCGGCGTCATGGTTAGCTCGATCGAATGCATGACCGAAGGATACGGTTCGCCTTTTGCCGAAACCGCCATTCGACTCGGCATGACGAACGTCGCAAACCAATGAAAATCCTCGCCCGCCGGGCTAAAAAATCGCTGCACTATGCTTCGCTCATCTGCACTGTGCTCAGTCCATGCTTGTTATCAGGTTGCGCATTGACCGTGATATCCGCCGTTGATGCGGCCGGTTCCGTTGTGCAGGCCGGGATAAGCATTGCGTCGAACCATTCGTCGCCTACCGTCGTCAATGGTGATCAGGCATCCCTCCACGCCGTGTGCATCGAGTGGAATTCCTTGGTCCCCGTTGGCGACTTTGTTCCGGCGTTGCAATACGCTTTGCATAAACGCGGGGTGGAGTCGACCGTGTATGCACCCGGGACTTCACCTCCCGGTTGCGAAGCGACGCTCGTCTACAGTGCGGCCACGGATTGGGGGCATCGGACATTCACCGACGGATACACCGAATATCTATCGGCCATCAACCTCACGTTGATCCAACGGGGAAAGATCGTGGTCGCCGCCAGCTATGCGACGAGCGGCGCGAAGCTCGACCGTTTCGCGAGCACGGCGACGAAGGTCAGCGCACTCATCGACAAGATGGTGGTTGCAACGGCGGATTGACCAGAGATTGAAACAACAACGCGGCCAGACAGGCTGCGGCATTATGGAGAGTCCCGTATTCCAGTGACGCAAAGCCGGGACTCGCAGACTCTATAACCTCGCTCGGTTAGCCAACTCAGGCAGCTTGCCTGCACGATGCCTCGTCACAGGCCGGCTCCACACCAACGCATCCAGATAGCGTCGAATTCAATGCCTCGACGGGCTCGGGCCGTACGGTGCTGTGTTCACCCACGGTTTCATCCTGCGTGACGCGAGGCTCGGTTTTGGCGCTCTTACCGGCCCGCGACGGCGGCTGGCAATTCCCGCACACCGTGCCCTGCGCTGCGTCTTGCTTGCGCGTGACGAACTTGCCCGTGCAGCTGCAGCAACGGGTCAACTGGAGAATGCTGGCGTCAAAGAACCGCACGAGCGTCCAGGCGCGCGTGAAGCTCAACATGATGTAGATGTCGTGCCGCTCGCAATGCTCGAGATAGAGCTTGTAGCCTTTCGTCAATGCGTCGAAATGCGAACATCCCGCGAGATCCGTCAGAAATCTATAGATGTTGTAGAAGAGCGATGCGTGAATATTTGGCGCCCACGTCAGGAACCAGTCGACTGAGAACGGCAACATTCCCTTCGGCGGCGACACGCCCTTTACTTCCTGATAAAGGCGAATCATGCGGTCACGCGAGAGATTGACTTCGCTTTCCAGAACTTGAATTCGGGCACCAAGCTCGATCAGGATGGCCGCCCGCATCACATCTTGAGCGTCTTCAGCAATGCTCTTCTTCGCCATTGGCGTAATCCTCTTCTTATATAAAAACGCTCGACTGCCACGTCTGTCAGCGCTATGGGACTAAGCCCAATAATTCACGCCCGGGAACCGAGCACTCGCAAGAACGTCTCCGCGTTCTGCGTCGCCGCGTTAGCCGGACGGTGCGTGATCAGTGCGCCGGGGAGATCGATTACCCGATCCTCAGGCGCGCGGTGTCCAAGGAGGAAAAGCATGAGCAACACTCCGGACATAAAACCTACGGCACCGCCGATTAGCAACATGCTGCCTCCGTGAATTTTACAGAGCTCAAAAAGGGATCGTCGATGAATTGGTCATTGATCCTTTGACGAAAACGTTTAGGAGAAGCGTCGCATTGTATTAGCAACACCCTATCCTGAACGCAATGATCCTCCTTTTCCCTCAGGTAAATAGCGTGGAAAAGACAAGGCTTTATCCTAAGGCTTACGGAATATTTCCTTTAATTGCTAACCGTTTCTGAAATGCGCGCTCTCTCTTTAGTGATTTGAATAAACGGGGCGAAATTTTTTATAAGATTCAGGAAGGACTTGGCGAACGTACATGCTGCTCGGCGTTTCGTTGCTAGCGAAAGTGCGCAATCATAACGCTGCACATTGACGAAGCAATGAGGATGAACTGCTTGGTTGCAAGCGTTCTTCTTCGTCAGTTGATAAACGGTAATAGAAGATTGCTTAGTACGATCGTGCAGCCTGACGCCCATTCGCCATGCTTTGCCGCTTGCTTCGAAGCAAATGAATAGCAGCGTTGATCAGCTTGTCACCTGTCAAAGGTGAGGTTGCATTGTCATTTTCTAATCGACTTTCGCTTGAGGGAAGTCCTACTCGTCAATCATGAAACAACTTACCCAAACTCTCCTTCTCGCAAGCGTGTTTGCAACCAGCGCTAGCAGCGCGCTCGCCCAAAGCACTTTGCCAGCCAGTCTGGACGGCGGCCGCATTGGCCGCGGTGGCTTTGAGCCGGGCTTTGCGGTCGTTAATGATCTACAGCATTTGCAAAGGCTATATGACCTTAACGGCCGCGAAAGCGAAATGCGGGATATCTACCACGACGTCCTGCTAAAGACGCAGGTTCCCGCGGTCCGTCAATACGTCTACGAAGCACTCGCCCGCAACCTGCTCCGCCCGGCCAACGTCGACCAGGCAATTACGACTATTCGCACGAGTCTGGATGAAGATCTGAGCACGTTGGCGAAACATCCATCCGCTCCGTGAAGCACGTGCGGCGCCCAAGAGGGCGCCAGGTGTTTAGCTGAAGGAAAGATAAGAACGCCGCCAACTCGAAGCGGTCAGCACTGATGCAGTTGCGCTCAGTTCCAGGAATCCTGGCGCCGATCTCGCCCCTACCATCGCAGAATTAGAACGTCAGCACGCTAAGAAACATTCGTTGCAACCAGCCTACCGTCGTTGCATCGGCCAGCATGCCGACACCTGCCTGCTCAATTCGAGCATTAGCGACTTTACTTGACGATACGTAGTTTCCAACCTCGATGTCTTTGGGGTTCACGATACCCGACAACCGCAGGCGATCGCGGTTCTGGTTCATCGCAATGATCTTGTCTCCCGCAATCACGAGGTTCCCCGTCGGCAGCGTGGCGATAACCGATACGGCAAGCGTCCCGGTCATCCCTGTCGTGTTCGACACAGCCCCCTGACCTTTGAAAGTCGTGCTAGCCGATCCAATGTTAAACAACTTGGCTAGTCGCGCTGCTGCGCCGCTAGATTGATCGGCGGCTTGCGCGCTAATGTCGCTCGATCGATTAGCCGAGGCATCGCCGCTGTTATTAGCCGAGTAGGATTCAGAGAGACGGATCGTCAATACGTCGCCCACGTGTTGCGCACGCGGCGTTTCGTATAAGGTCAACGCATTGCCGCCCTGGAAGATCGCGCCGCCCGTTTCTATGTTCAACGGACTTGAGACCACGACCGGCGCAAACGTCGGCATGTCGACGATAGAATTCGAGCCGCCTGAGCATCCGGCTAACGAAACCATACCGCTAGCCAGAATCACAAACTTTAACGAGTTCATGTTTTTATTGGTTCGCCAGATTAAGGTTCTCGGCCGCGCGTGGCATGACAAGATAATGAACGGCGCCTGAGTTGCCGGCTTGTGGCTAAGCGCTAAGTCCGACGCCTAAGCCGTCCTCGCCCGCTCGTCACTCGTCGGTTTGCGCGGCGAATCGGACATGCTCAATCGATGGCGTCGGCGCATGTATCGAACGGCGCGGCAGCGGCATGACCCACTGCCGGCACGATCTTGAGCGTGGCCGATACCAGGCGGCACGGCAGTGCAGCTACGGCACAACCCTCCATCGGCAATATGACCACGCCCGCCATGAGGCATACCGCTAGCCGGACGCAGCGTTTATAAAACTGCAGATTGAACATAAATAAGGCCGCTACCCTTTCAAGCACTGGTGTTGATACGTGTGCCAACCAAGCCGTTCGATGGCAGCGCGGGCGGAGTCGCTTGCTCGATCGGCAGCGACGGCAACTCGGTCTTAGCGCTATTTCCGGCTGCGCTGCCCGAGTTGCCACCAGTTGGACGCATGGGTGTTGGCGCTATACGTTCAGCGGGGCTGTAGTTGTTAACATTCATGATCAGGCTCGCTTTCAATAAAGATGAAGGGATCGAGGCAGCGTCAAGATAGCCTTGCGCACATGCCAGGTCGCTAGAACTTTCTTTCGACACTGAATGATCCTGCTTAAGGGCTAGCATCGATTAATGAATGATCACGGCTTTTTCTCGACTCCTTACCAGCACTTACCGCGCTATCGCAGCCGCAATCAATGCAGCACTCGACTCATTCCGTCGATCAACATTCGGCGCCGGCAGACCTAGATCTTCACGTCGACGAACAGCCCGATCGGATCCCATCGAACGCCCTTGGTCTCTTCGCTCAGGCCATCCAGAACATCGGCTAACGGCACCTCTCCCGCATGGCCATCAGGCGCTACATAGGATTGCAATGCGTTGTCGAGGGTGCTGACAGCCCCAGCAAGTGTGGTGCTGTCGCTCGTACCAGCATCACTGCCGGATGTGGACGCTTGGGGATCATCTAGCTGCCAGTCCCAGACGTCAGATGGATCATTACCTTTCACGGAGGTTGACCGGACAGTTTTCGCAAGCTCTTCTATGGAAGAGCCGAGATCGACATAGGCTGATGTCACCTGGTCTGCTTGCGCCGGATCGCCGACTTGTTGGGCTGTCGCATTGAGACTGTGTTGCAGGACAAGCGCCTGATATAGCGCCACCAGGAATTGCTTGCCTGCGCTTTTGTTTGCGTCTTCGCGCGCGAGGGCTCCAGCCGCGGTGCCGGAGTGGTCAGAAAATGAATCAGTATCGGTGACGTCGCTACTGGCCGACGTCAACGCGCTCGGGTCTAACCCCATTCGTTGCAACGTCAGCTTGAGTGCCGCCATCAAGGCGTCACCGCTTCCGGGCGATGTCGCCGACGTCCGCTCAGGGAGCCCGCTGCTGGGCGCACTGGCCGGTTGCTTGGCCGTATTGCCGGGAAAGTCCGATGATGAAATTGACATACTGGAATCGAGTGCCATGGTGTGCCTCTGTTCGTTGTTCCGTGACGCCGAATCGGCTGCGTAGAGCAGATTCGCAGGTTCGCAGGGGTGCTGATGATTGAGTGGCGAGCGCACGGATTCATTCGCCCAGACGTCATATCGACCCGGCTAACAAGAATCTGTAGTGCTGGAAAGGCGAGGTAAGAAGCCTAGCCTGATGAGCTTGCCGACAGTCTTACGGACTAAGCGCTGTTGCCGCGACAATGAAAGATCCGGTAACGAAATCATCACCTTCCCCCTAGTCGTTAGCTTGAAAGCGAGTGCGATTCTTATCTTTATTGCAAGCGTTCAATGCAAGCAACGTAACTTAACGGCGCACCATTTGATGGCCTTTCCGCTTAGACAAATGGCGTCACTTAGCCAACTCTCTTACCGGCTCTTTCGTAACCTAAGGTTGTTCGCACCGCTGACGTTATCACTAAGTATTGAATGTACTTGGAGGATGAAATGAATTTTTCCACGACCGGCGATATTGCTTGCAAAGTTCGGATCAACCCTATCATGCTTGTTAGCGGTCAAGGTATAGCAAGCCGTGCAATACGGTATCGCGGCAAACACACGCTGCGGGCCGTGCTTGGATTCCTGGATAGTCAGCGGGAGGTTCGCGCACTCGTTTTTAGCCACACATTCGACGGAGATATGTTGTGGGTCGACATCCAGACTGGAGAGCTACGAAGCTTTGAGGAGTGGCGATTCGAAGCGGCATGATCCACGCGCAAAGAGGCCGGCTTCTGCGTGGTCAGCGAGGCACGGCATTCAGGTAATAAACACGATCCGGTCGCCCACCGTCGAACCGCATTCCACGAAATACGCGGTACGGGCGGCCCTGACGTCGAGAAGAACGCGTTCGATGCCGTCAACACCTGGACTTTCATGAAGATGCGTTTTAACAACGACTTCCGAGCTTCGTCTGGCTAACGCGTCAAGCCGGACTTCCACGAGATACTTGATAGCATCTCGTTGGTTCATGAAATACAGAATCATTAACAACGTGTCCTTACTGCAGATAAAGCGGCGCTCTGTTACCGGGCCGATACTTCTCCCGACATGACGTCGATCCAGACAGGACCCTCTTCAGCTTGATGGCTAAAGACAAGCGCCCGTACTTGCGGCCCCGCTATTCTCAAGAAGCGCAGTACGTCGCTCCTGCGTTGCTTGCCGCGATACGGGACGCTGCATACTCCTTGATCGCATTCCTTCAGCAATACAACGTCGTTACGCTTAAGAAGCCGCTCAATCATTGTTTCAACCAACTCATGCGAAAGCCGAGCGACACTCCCCTGCACCTGACTCGCAAGCGCAGGCTGGCAGGGATCGGTGCGGATATTTGTATGCTTCGCGGCACCAGTCATTTACACCCCACCGCACAGACGATGGCCGATGCGCCCGCTACGGCACCGGCAATTCCGCCAAGGGCAAACGTCTCCACCGAACTGGCGCAAGCTTGAAGATTGAGTGTGCAAAAAAGCATCGCAATGTAAACGCAGCGGCGCAAGATTTTTCTCCCTCAACAGTCATTGCTGCGGTCTGGACCGGACAAAACGCCGAGGCACTTGACGCAGCTTCCCGTTGTGGGCCCGACGTGTGTTTGAAGGGGCCAACGCATCAACGCAGAGGACCCCCATGCACGCAGAGAGAGATTAGAGTGCTTTGAAGCGGAGCATTTCGGCAAGCACGGGCTGTAGACACCGTCTGCTTACGAGCCATTACCTGGGGCTGGAGAACGCGGCCTGTTTAGCTTATGCAAAGGGGACAGTCTGACTCAACCAAAGGTCGTTGAATTGCGGCAGGTTCCACTGTTTAGGGTCTTCAATTGCCACTATCCGATCACCGCCCTTCAATTTCTTCAGGTCTACTACTTGTGGAAAGACCGGTTGATTCGACCTGCATGAGAAGAATGTCTTGACGATCGGCGAGAGGATTGACCCACTGCCTTGATCGAGCACGACAGCCAGGAATCCAGACTCCAGCCGGACCAGCGAGCCCACCGGATAAATGCCTACGGTGCTTATAAAAGCCGCGAGAATAGTCTTGTCGAACTGTCCCTCCCACGACGCCATGCTGCGAAGCGCCTGAGTCGGATGCCAGGAAGATTTATATGACCGCTCGGATGTAACGGCGTCGTACACGTCGCAGACTGCGCCCATCCTGGCCAACAGGGGAATGGCCTTGTCTTTGAGCCCATGCGGATACCCGCGGCCATTTATCTTTTCATGGTGGTGCAACGCAACCTGCAGCACCCCGGCACTGACATCGGCTGACTGCAGCATTTGCCATCCATCGTAGGAGTGTTTCTTGGCGACCTCGTACTCTTCCACACTCAGCTTTCCCGGTTTGTTCAACACGGCGAGCGGCATGAGTGCCTTGCCGAGATCATGAAGCAATCCGGCCACGCCGGCCTCCAGTACATCCGGTTCGTCCAGTTCAAGTTCGCGCGCGAGCGCCGTCATCAACGCGCAGACGGCGACGGAATGCATATACGTGTAGCCGTCGTGGTGCTTCAGGCGCGCCACGCTGGTCAATGCGTAAGGGTTGCGTATAACGGACGCAGCAATGCTCTTCACCAGCGGCATCATGCTGGCGCCGGACACCGCGCGTCCCATGCGGGCCTGTTGAAACACAACCTTCATTTCATTGGAGGCTGATTCGAACAGTCGCTTTGCGTGTTCAATTTCCTCGCCTACCGGTCTTCGCGGCAATTGCGCGCGCGGTACGCCGCCTGCAATGCGTTGCTCGCCATCCCCCGTCTGCGCAGTGGAGCTCGCCGCAACGAACGGGTCAACCGGCTCTCCCAGGCCGTCATCAGGGCACGACAGACCTCGATCCGTGTCGATCACAATGGACGTTATTCCGCTTTCGACGATCTTCTCGATATCGATAGCGGTGAGCAAGAACGAGCTCTTCCAGAATGGGTGATCAAGCCAGCGCCGATCCAGACTGTGCAAGAACATGCCAGGACGCAATACAGAGGCTGCGACCGTTTTCAACATAGCCAACTCCGATGAGCCTTGATTTGGAACTAGCGAGGGAGAAGCCACATCACCTTCAGCTCCGGCCTACACTTACGTGCTCCACCAATGTACTGATCAGATCCTTGATTTCTTTCTCGCAGCGCCTTGTTACATCGTTAGCGCCAAGGTACAGCGCCAACACGTGCTAACCCGCCAACTCGTCTTCCTACATCGAATGATCGCGCGTAACTGCCTGTGATCATCAAAGAATGACCGCAATATATTCCAGACTCCTTACCCTGACTTACCGCCCATTTTAATGGGGTCATCGTAAGCCTCAAGTAAAGTCCTGGACCGCTAGCCGGCTGCCCCTAGCGTACCTCACGCCGCTTGAAAATAAACACAGCCAGCCATTTGCGCGCGCCTGGAACAACGTCCGGTTAATTTGAAATATTTGGTAAGTACTGACCGATCCCTAGTTCTTTTCCTTGCATTCCAGGCATCGAATCCAGTCGAGTATGCGTGAAAGTCCCATTCTTCCTGCGATAACGATGACCCTCTTCAAGTCCACCCTGATCTCTGTGTTTCTATTGGGCAGTCCGCTCGTGGCGCACGCTACCAGCTTCGATTGCAACCTCGGTCGCTCAGCGACGGAAAAGCTGATTTGCCACAACGAATCTTTATCGAAGCTCGACGATGAACTCGGAAAACTGTATTGGAAGGCGCGCCACGCGGTTGCAGATAAGCGCTCATTCCGTGCTGACAGCGATGCCAAATGGACCTGGCGGGAAACGCATTGCACGAATGAAACCTGTCTCACGACCTGGTACTCCGGCCGTATCGAAGAACTTCAGCAAATGGTCGATGACCTGCAATCCTTCTCGAAGCCGTCGCCCGTTCGCACGGCCTCCGTGAGTTTATTGACGGAGGCCACGATTGCCATAGGTCGATGCACTTTTGCCGAGCCCGGCATGATCTCGCTCGACAACTGCAGGTCGCTGATGAAATCCAATATGCGTTGGAAATATGACGTGCATGGAGGCGACTGGTTCTGCGGAGTCGCCGTGCTGAAGGACGAACAAAAATTGCCTACGGTCGCCCTTCAGTGAGCAAGCAAAAGCAAGCGGATTTGCGCCCGGCTTAGTACTTGTTACCGGCGATAGAACACGCGGAAGCGGTTGGTTAGCCGGACGTGTTATTTAAAAATTTCAATACTCGCCCTTCCAGGTTCCAAGCTTTAGCTTAGCGCCGGTGACCTCCCCAGAACCCGTGTGAGCCACTGCTAAATCGCGACGGTCCGCCATGAAAGCCGGAACCCATCGGCGCACCGACGCGTATGTGACCCATTTGATGAAAATGGTCGAAGTGCGAATGGTGATGGAAACGATCGACGAAAATAAAACTCACGCCCGCGCCAATGAACAGCGGCGGCCCCCAGTACCATGGGTCGGGATACGGATAATACGCGACCGGATACAGAAGCATGCTGCCGTCGGGGTTCTCGACCATTTGCCACGTTCCATCGCTTTGCAGGCACGCCCGTCCCACGACTTGCTGCGCCGAGCCGTCAATATCCGCTTGTCCCGCTACGGCGCGGCAATTGGCTCCAGAGTCGGCATCCAGACCTACGGTGTCGTCGTACAATTGTGCGAGCGCGGGCGCCGCAAACCCCAGTGTGGCAAGCACTATTCCTAACCTGAATAACTGGCGCATCGTCGTCTCCTGCGTGAACCTGGACGCATCGGCATCGTTCGCCTCATGAGTCCGGTTATAGGGGTTAAACGATCGAAGCCATGGAAATATTCCGGCGCATGCACTCGGAAACACTCAGGCGATGCTTTTGCGCGCACTTGATACCGCGCGAGCGCCTAAGCGGCTTTATTGTGGAAATCCTTAGAGGGGACACACTTGGTATGTGCCTAATTTGGCATAAGCTTAATATCAGGCAACCCTCGTTGAGCCGGCGTCATTTTGTCTGCAAGCGCCGCTCTTATCGTGATGGAACGCTATCAGTCTTGTTTGTTTCACCCGGACGCAGTGCGCGCCTTTTCCGGCACAGCAGGTTCACTATTGCGCAAAGCGCTAGCCCTGTTCGCGGGACTGCTGCTCTGCGGTGCGGCAGCCGCAAACCCGGTTGCCGTGGTCATTCCGCTTAACGGCGCTGTCGGACCGGCCAGCGCCGACTTCGTCGTTCGCGCGCTTGCCCGGGCCGCTGAAGAACGCGCGCAACTGGCCATTCTCGAGATCGATACGCCTGGCGGACTTGACCAGTCGATGCGCTCGATCATCAAGGCCATCCTCGCATCGCCCGTTCCCGTTGCGGCGTTCATTGCGCCGGGCGGAGCTCGAGCGGCCAGCGCCGGCGCGTACATTGTCTATGCGAGCCATATAGCCGCCATGGCGCCGGGCACCAACCTCGGCGCCGCCACACCTATCCGGCTCAGCGCAGGCGGCGGCTCCACCGAGACTGAGCCGGGCCACGCGAAGACGGACGCAGGCGCGTCAACGTCTGCCGGTGCGAATGCGGCATCCACCGAGACCACCAAGCAAGTGCAGGATGCCGCAGCCTATATACGCGGCCTCGCGCAATTGCGCGGTCGCAATGTGCAGTGGGCCGAGCGCGCGGTGCGCGAAGCAGTCAGCCTGTCAGCGAGCGAAGCACTCGCGCAAAACGTGGTCGACATGAACGCATCCGACGTACCCGACTTGCTCGCGAAGCTCAACGGCAGGCATGTTCAAACGATCACGGGCGATCATGTCCTGACGACCTCCGGCGCGGTGGTCGTGACGATCCAGCCCGACTGGCGCAGCCGCTTTCTCGCGACCATCACCGACCCAAGCGTCGCGCTCATTCTCATTACGATAGGCATGTATGGGTTGTTCTTCGAGTTCGCCAATCCCGGTCTCGCGTTACCCGGTGTAGCAGGCGCGATCAGTCTGATGGTGGGCCTGTTCGCATTGCAATTGCTGCCCGTCGACTTGGCTGGTCTTGGCCTGATCCTGCTTGGCATCGCCTTTCTTGTCGCCGAGATTTTCCTGCCCACGTTCGGCACGCTCGGCTTCGGCGGCATCGTCGCGTTTGCAATGGGTGCGCTCATGCTGTTCCGTACCGATGCCCCCGGCTATGGCATTCCCGTGGCACTCGTAGTGGGCCTCACCATTGCCACCGCGCTGTTTGTGTTTGTCGTGTCCAGCGTCGCGCTGAGGGCACGCCGGCGGCCCGTGGTCAGCGGAGCGGAAGCGCTGCTTGGCAGCATCGGCGAGATGCTGGAAGACGTGCCGCCGAGTGACAGCGGCTGGGCTCGCGTGCACGGTGAACGATGGCGTGTGTGCTGTCACGAGACTCAAGCCATGCTCGCGCGCGGAGAGCATATACGCGTGCTCGCGCGTCATGGCCTGACGCTGAGCGTGGCGCGGCTTGACGATATAAAACAAGGAGAGAAATGATGGTCGGATTCACGTTTGGCTTTAGCGGTATCTTGCTGGCGTTAGTCATCCTTATCGTATTTTCGTCGATCCGCATTTTTCGCGAATACGAACGCGGTGTTGTCTTCATGCTTGGCCGCTTCTGGAAGGTCAAGGGGCCGGGCCTTGTCCTGATCATTCCTGCGGTGCAGCAAGTCGTGAGAATGGATCTGCGCACCGTCGTCTTCGACGTGCCGCCGCAAGACGTGATCACGCGCGACAACGTGTCGGTGAAGGTGAACGCGGTGGTCTACTTTCGCGTGGTCGATCCGGAAAAGGCTGTGATCCAGGTCGCCCGTTTCCTCGAAGCAACCAGTCAGTTGTCGCAGACGACCCTGCGCGCGATCCTCGGCAAGCACGAACTCGACGAGCTGCTGGCGGAACGCGAACGCCTCAACATGGACATTCAAAAGGTGCTCGATTCGCAAACCGATGCATGGGGCATCAAGGTATCGAATGTTGAGATCAAGGACGTCGACTTGAACGAGACCATGGTGCGCGCGATTGCCCGGCAAGCTGAAGCCGAGCGCGAACGGCGCGCGAAGATCATCCATGCAGAGGGCGAACTGCAGGCGTCGGAAAAGCTGCTGCAGGCCGCGCAAATGCTCGCACAAGCGCCGCAAGCCATGCAGCTGCGTTATTTGCAGACCCTGACCAACATCGCAGGCGACAAGAATTCGACCATTGTTTTTCCCATGCCGATCGATCTGATCAGTTCGCTTCTTGAGCGGCTTAAGGGACCCACCCAAAGCTGATTGCAATTTAAAGCGCCTAAGAAGGAGCCCGATGCTAATCATCCGCTAATTGCATTAATGCGAAAAATAAATGAATTTGACGCCTGATTGCTCAAGCGGTAGATTCGGGTTCACGCTAATTGAAATTTTTTGATCATCCTCTACGACAAGCATCTGGGCGCTAACTCAGCTATTTCTTTCATACTGCTAACATTCCTCGATGCTTGCTCGACCACCCCGCCCCGGCATCCCCGCAAACCCACTAATCAAATTTGCGGTGGTCACCGCTCTTACAGGGATCGGCGCCGGCTTGGGCGGCATGGGGTTGGCTCTCCTCCTGCATTTAATCCAGCACGTCGCCTACGGCTACAGCCTCACGCATCTGGTCGGGCAAGAGAGTTTCTATGAGGGTGTCGAGGCAGCATCGGCTGGCCGCCGGGTTGCCGTGCTCGCGCTCTGCGGTCTCATTGCGGGCTGCGGCTGGTTCGTCATCTATCGCTATGGACGGCCGCTGATCAGCATCAAGAAGGCCGTTGCCTCCGACGACCCGCGCATGCCGGCCGCCACCACGACGGCGCATGCACTGCTTCAGATCATCACGGTTGCGCTCGGCTCGCCGCTCGGCCGCGAGGTTGCGCCCCGCGAGATCGGATCCCTGATTGCAGGATGGCTGTCGCATTACGCCGGTCTCACGGTTGAGCAGACCCGCTTGATGGTGGCTTGCGGCGCAGGCGCCGGGCTCGCCGCGGTGTACAACGTTCCGTTTGGCGGAGCGATCTTTGTGCTCGAAGTCTTGCTTCGGTCGTTCGAGCTGCGTGTGGTGATTCCCGCGCTGGTCACCTCGGTCATTGCAGCCGTGGTCGCGTGGCTCGGCCTGGGAGATGAATCGCAATACGTGGTGCCGCACTTCGGCTTGAGCGTGAACCTCGTGACGTGGTCCATTGTCACCGGCCCCCTGTTTGGCGTGGCCGCTTTCGTCTTTGTCCAGTTGACGACGAAATCCCGCGCAGCCGCACCGAAGGGATGGACGCTGCCGCTTTTCTCGCTCGTCAACTTCGTGATCGTCGGCTTGCTCGCAGTGTCGTTCCCGCAGATCCTCGGCAACGGCAAGACACCCGCGCAACTAGGCTTCAGCAATGAGCTCACTATCGGCCTTGCAGGAACGCTGCTGGTCATCAAGGTAGCCATAACCGCCAGCAGCCTGCGCGCGGGCGCTCAAGGCGGCCTGCTCACGCCCGGCATGTCTAACGGTGCGCTGCTGGCTATCGTGCTGGGCGGGATCTGGACGTTGATGTGGCCGGGAACGCCCATGGGGGCTTTTGCGATTGTCGGGGCAACGGCCTTTCTCGCTTCGTCCATGAAAATGCCGATCACCGCGCTCGTCCTCATGGTCGAGTTCACGCGTGTCGATCATGATTTCATCGTGCCCATGTTGTGCGCGGTTGCAGGATCGATCGCGACCAATCGCTTGCTTGAACTCAGGATGCAAGCGCAGCAAGCGCGATCTCCAAACGCGAGTTCCGAACTCAAGGGTGGCGCCATATCGCAAGGCTGACGCGGTTCATCCCGTTCGCGAACAAGGCGTCCGCAGCAGTCGGTAAGAAATCGATATATGAGGAAAGACCTGTTTCAGTCCGAACCGCTTATGCTTGACTACGTCGCGCCAAGACCCCCTCTCCTGGCGAGGACGCTCCGTAAGCTTTATCCCGCGCTTTCGAGAGGGGTGCGGGCTTTTTTTTGCACGTCATTCAACTAATGCGAAACCGTTCCTATGTCGTTGACCTCGACGTTCGATGATCGCGGTTGAACGGCTTGCTTGATCAGCAACGCAACGCATGCGATCACGCCGGGCACCGCCACGACAGCAAAGATGTTTTCAAAACTGAAGTGCTGCCGGGCCAGTTCGGCAACGAGGAACGAGCCCGCGATACCACCGAAGCGTCCAATGCCCAGCATCCATGCAACGCCGGTACCGCGCCCCTGAGTCGGATAGAACGCCGCTGCTAACGCCGGCATGGAAGACTGCGCGGTATTCATCAGCACGCCGGCCGCAAAAACAACCACGATCAGCAAGCTGATATTGCCGGCTGAGTGCCCAATGCAATACACGGTGACAGCGGTCAACGCATAGCATGCGGCGATAATCCGGTTCGGATTGAACCGGTCCATCAGGACTCCACATAGTACGGCGCCCATGCCGCCAAGCGGGAACAGCGCGGAAATCAACGTCGCGCGCTGCGGGCTCAAACCTGTTTCTTTTAGCAGGATCGGCATCCAGTTGATCGATGCATAGAAGATCACCAACCCCATGAAATAGGTCAGCCAGAGCATCACCGACCCGACGATATATTCCCGCGACAGCACCAGGCGGATACCGCTTTTCCCAGGCACGGGTTGAGCCTGTTCCGTCATGACGAATGAGGCGGCGTCAGCGGCGCTGCGACCAATGCGGCTAAGCGTAGCCCGAATCCTTTCAACGGAATGTGCATGGGCAACCCGGTAACGCACCGACTCCGGGAGGGCAATAAGCAGCAGGACCGCCAGCAAAAGCGGAGTCGCACCGCCGAGCAGCAAAACGCTGCGCCATCCAAGAGCGGGAATCATCCACGCCGCGAGGAAGCCGCCGAATGCAGCACCCAGCGGGAAGCCGCAGAACATCAGGTTGATCAGCGTTGCACGTCGGCGATCCGGGCAGAACTCGCTCATGATCGTCACTGCGTTCGGCATGGCTGCGCCCAGTCCGAGTCCCGTGATGAAGCGCAGGATCGTCAAGTGCGTCAGGTCGCCGGAGAAAGCGGAAGCGAGGCACGCGACGCCGAAGATCACGACCGATGCAATCAGAAGCACACGCCGTCCCAGGCGATCGGAAAGTGGACCGGCGAGGAGTGCACCGAACGCGAGGCCGAACAATGCGGCGCTCAAGACCGGCGCAAGCGCGGGCCGGCTGATATTCCACTCGGTGATCAGCGAAGGAGCAATGAAGCCGATAGCGGCTGTGTCAAATCCGTCCAGCAGGACGATGACAAAGCACATGGCGAAGATCAACCACTGAAACCCGCCGAACGGGTGTTCATTAATGAAAGTCTGGACGTCGACTGACGGACTCCTGCTCATGTCTCTTCCTTATATTTTGTTAGGTCGTCACCGGGCGTGCGATTCTTTCAGTTTATACACGCCACGTGTCTGCGGCGGCGATACTAGTAGCGGGACATCGGCGTCGACTATGCGGGGCAACCCCTAGGTCCAGGCAAGCGCATTCGGAGCATCGTCTTTGACCCGCTTCGCATAACGCATCTCAAGGACTATCCAGGATTTATATAGTGGATATCGCCAGGGCTAGCAATTGTCTAAAGACGCTAGAGGCGCCTTTAGAATCAGATCAACGTCGCCCTGCAATTGCTAACGCACGATCGCAGTCATCAATCAAGTGGCGAGCGTCAGCCGGCCACTGCAATGATTCAATCAACGTCACGCATGGAGCACCAGCTTCTGTACGCGCCAATTCAGCAATTCGGCAACATACAGCACGTTCTCCGACGGACAAGCCATCTGGTGAATCCAGCCGAACTGCTTGAGCTGCTTGCCGGACTCGCCGAGTACTCCCAGCACCTCACCCTCGAGCGACAGTTTATAAATGCGCCCCGGAAAGGCGTCTGAGCTGTACAGCACCTGGTTAGGCCCCGGCGAAATGCAGATGGCCCACGGCGAGCCGGGTGCGAATGTACCAGCGGCTATGGCGGCCTCATCGGGCGCATAACCAATCGCCGGTCGCGCACCGGGAGGCACCGGCACGTCGATAGTGAACTGGCGCTGAAAATTGCCTTCGCCATCGAACACCTGGATGCGCCGGTTACTCCGGTCCGCTACATAGACAAGCCCCTTGGCGTCAAGCGCAATACTATGCGGCGTGTGGAACTGCCCGGGGCCGGTGCCGCGCTCACCCCAGGACTTAAGCCAGTTACCGTCCTTGTCGACTTTTGCCACTCGCGAGTTGATATAACCGTCGCTGATATAGCTGTTACCGGCAGCGTCCCAGGCCACATCGGTTACCTGGCGGAAACGGCCCGGCTCGGCGGGAAGCGGCGGATTCGGGTGCTTGAGCGGACCGGTCTCCTCGTCTGCCGCCTCTTGCTTGCGGCCGAAGACCATTGCGACGCGACCGTCAGGCGTGAACTTGATGACCATGTCCGAGCCCTTGTCCGTCACCCAGATATTGTCCTGGCGATCCACCTTGACCATATGCGCGAAAGACCATGCGTATAGATTGCGGCCAATCTCGCGGACGAACCGGCCGTCGGGTGCGAACTCGAGAAGTTGAGCTGCCGCGGCAGCGTACGCGGGTCCATTGGTATTGCCCCGTGACAGCACGAAGATATGGCCCTTGGAGTTCAGCGCGATGCCAGAACATTCGCCGAAATAGGTATCGCGCGGCAAGTGCACTGGGTTAGGGACCGAGTCGTAGGCAATGATTCGAGTTGGATCGGTGTCGGCATAGGCGGAGTGCGGTAGCAAGGCGAGTGCCGCGGCGCCCTCGGCTGCAAAGGCCAGGAAACGGCGGCGGGTCAGCACGCGAGTGGCTGGGTCGCCGCAGCATGGGCAGGATAGTGGATGTGCCTCAAACATTAAATCTCGCTCCTTGTTGTTCTTGACGATGGCGCTAAGCGCCATGTTTATTGAACGCGACCCGAAGGCAAGTTACGCATGGTTAGAGCCTTCCAATCGTCCCCTGCGCCGGCGCATGGTCTTTTGGTGACCTGAGCGCGCCAGCGTGGCTTTCACTATAGTGCACATCATGAGCGGCAGATGCAGAGTTCGCGTCCGCTTGATGCCGGGGCCGCGAACCCGCGCGCTTATTTAACTTCGTTTGGCTTTAGCCGCTGTATCCGCCTCTGCGCCACCCGACTCTCTTGCCCGATGTAACAGCCTCGCGTCGCTGCGTGCATCCGGGTAAATATCGAAAGAAATGAAGCGGGCGATGTCGAATTCTCAAGGCGTCGTTCGTCATGCGTATAGGGCCGTAATCCGGCAATGCGCTTTTGGACGCGCCGCATCGTGCCCCCATTTCCGATCGTTCCAGTCAATTCCCCCTCAACCACGAGGAGAGCATTCATGTCTTCCGTAAATGGCTCTGAACAGACGTTGCAGCCGGTCGCGGCACTGGCTCAATCAACGCGCCGGTTCCCGGGCGAAAGTACGCAGTACCGCACCGCACGCGACGCGCTCCTGGCAGAGGAGATCGAGTTACGCCGACACATCGAGCGTGTGGCTGCCCTGCGCCGGGCATTGCCAGCCGGCGGCGAGGTGCCACAGGATTACCGCTTCGAGGGCGAGCATGGTCCGGCCACGCTCTCCCAGCTATTCGGCGATCATGACACCCTGATCACCTATAACTGGATGTTCGGTCCCAAGCGCGAACGGCCTTGCCCGATGTGCACGTCATTGCTTGGCGCCCTTGACGGCGAGATGGCCGATATCTTGCAGCGCGTCGCTTTTGCGGTGATCGCCCGCGGGCCAATCGAACGCCTGATAGCATTCAAGAAAGAGCGCGGCTGGCGCCACCTGCGGCTTTATTCGTCGGGTGGCAACAGCTTCAATTGCGATTACGCTAACGAAGATCCGGATACCGGCGACAATCCTGCGTTTAACGTTTTCACGCGTTCAGGTGGTACTGTGCGCCACTTCTGGGGCGACGAGATGGGACCGCAAACGGCCGACCCGGGGCAGGACCCGCGTGGTGCGCCCGACCCCATGCCGCTGTGGCTCATGCTCGACCTGACGCCCGGCGGCCGCGGCAGGGACTGGTATCCGAAACTGGAATACGCCGCCAAGCGCGCTTGAGCCGGGCACCTGACTCGAGCACTTGAGCGGCATGACATCGAGTACCATGCCGCCATTCTTCCTTACCGATAAATAATGACACGACGCTTTCTTCAACTTGCCATTGTGCTGGGCCTCATTACCGCTGTAGGCCCGTTTGCCATCGACATGTACCTGCCCGCCCTGCCTTCAATCGGGGGAGCGCTGCACGCCACTCCGGCCGAAGTGCAGATGAGCCTGATGGTATTTTTCATCACGCTCGGCGTCTGTCAGCTCGTGTACGGACCGCTCTCGGATATCTTCGGCCGCAAGATGCCGATCTATGTCGGCCTCGCGATCTTTACCGTCGGCAGCGTGGGCTGCGCGTTTGCACCAGACGTCCACGTGCTGATTGGTTTTCGCGTGCTCCAGGCGTTGGGCGCGTGTGCCGGCATGGTTGTTCCGCGCGCGATTGTCCGTGACCTGTACACCGGTCACGATGCCACCCGGCTCATGTCGCTGCTTATGCTTGTTGTGAGCGTCTCTCCGCTACTCGCGCCGCTGACCGGCAGTTTCATCATTGCGGCGTTCGGCTGGCGCGGGGTCTTCTGGGCGCTGACGGTGGCCGGCGGACTCGCCCTCGTGCTTGCGGCTACGCAGTTGAAGGAGACCCGGGAGATTCATCATCGCGCCGGCAGCTCGTGGGCAACGGCATTCGCGGGGTATCGAAAATTGCTTAGTGATCCGACGTTTCTTGGACTCACGTTTGTTGGTGCGTTCGGCGTCTCGTCCTTTTTCATCTACCTGGCGAGCGCATCGTTCGTCATCATTAACCATTACGGCTTGTCGCCCACCATGTTCAGCTTGTGCTTCGCGCTCAACGCGGCGGCGTTTTTCGGCTTCAGCCAGTTGACTGCGCGGCTCACTGCCCGATACGGCCTGCCGCGCGTCATTCGCGTTGCCGTTACGGGCTTCGCGATTTCGATGAGCATCGTAGCGGTGCTGTTCCTGGCAGGCGCCGACAGCCTCGCGCTGATGATGGTTTTCCTGTTTATCGGATATGGTTTCCTGGGACTGGTCTTGCCGACTTCCGCGGTGTTATCGCTTGAAAATCATGGCGCAATTGCGGGTACGGCTTCGGCACTGATGGGTGCATTGCAGTTTGTCGTTGGCGCGGCGGTGATGGCCGTATCCGGTTTATTCGCCGACGGCGCGCCAAAGCCGATGGTCGTCGGAATCGCGCTCTCCGCGCTGGTGGCGTTTGTCATTGCCCGTCTCACGCTGCGCGCCGAAAATGCGAGGTTGCCAGCGGCGGCAGAGTAAACAGAGAATGCGGAATTGAGAGCAGATGCGCGCGTGGTATATCCACGCACCTTCCTCTTCAATGTGCCTTGCAAAGAATCGCGGTCATCACCGGCGTGACTTCGTGAACAATAGCGTCGCTGCCCATTTGATGCAGGCGATCCTTGACGTCGTCTGAACCGCCTGTCACCACGACGCCGTAAGCCCAGTCCCCAACGGGATCTCCCTTGCCCGGCTTGAAGAGCGGATCATCCTTCTCATAGCCGAGCACGACAAAGACCGGGAATTCGAACGCCGTGAGCTTCACGCCATGGGCCGGCCTGAATGCGTTGATTGAATTCTTCTCGACATGCATTGGCTTGGACTGTATTTCGCCACTGTTCATCAGCGCGCTGATAAACACATGGCCCGTCGATTTGCAATTGAGTTGTTCTTCTACCGCGCTTCCATGTGCAAGTGTCGACAACAATCCGCAAGGCGCGAGCGCAACTACGCTGACGATCCGAATAAGCTTGGTGACCCGCATGGTTGGCCTCTATTTTTTTCGACGTTGCATCAGCCGCGACGTTTTGGTCGCGGTGTTTCACTCTACCTGCACCCGTAAATTATTGTCGGATTGCCAATATCTTTAGCTGCCCCGAACAAACAATCTTGATTGAGTGGCAGGCGTGAACGCCGCCGCGCCGCTTCAGCGTCCATGAAATCGGCGCCGTCGCCAGATGCAAACCTCCGCTTACAGCGTCACCCTCATTGCGGGCGCGATTGCCAGCTATGTCCGTTCTCTTTCGAACTTTCAAAAGATTTCTAACGACGCCGTTTCGAGGTTTTCTACTAAACCGGATGCGCCGGCTGCCTCTCTTCCATCCGACACAAATGAGCCTTTACATTTTCGAATTTGTTCACTAGCATTCGAATTCGAACATTATCGATTCGATAGATTTTCTTAATTGATGTTGGAAATTGAAGTGAGCTAGGGCGGAACGATCGATCTGGCAGCGCTGAATCTATGTATTGATCAGCAAACAACATGTGTGATATCGCGGGATGTGACTTCGGCGGTGTTCTTTTGCGAACAAAGTGGATTTGTTTTCCCTCAGCTGGAGTTGCGGATCGGAGCGATCACCGGCGGCTCGCACTAATCGGGCTCCAAGGCATTCATTCCGCCCCTTGGCAGGTCTTACTCCAACCGCATGAAGTGGTTGGCCTAACTAACGCCGCAATCAAAACGTAATATTCGTAGAAGCGCCTGCCTCACGGAACCGCAGTCAAAACAAGAAGTCAGCAACGTCGCGAGGCATCATGCACAAAGCGGCGATCCATCTAAAAACCAGTGGAGAAGACAATGCAGGAGCAATACATTCTCGCGCTCGATCAGGGCACGACAAGTTCACGCGCCATGGTGTTCGATCGCCAGGGCAACGTAGTGTCGGTAGCCCAGAAAGAGTTTGGCCAGATCTATCCGCAACCGGGCTGGGTCGAGCACGATCCACAGGAAATCTGGTCGACCCAGGCGGGCGTAGCCGCTGAAGCCGTCACCCGCGCGGGCCTGAACGGTGCATCGATTGCCGCTATCGGCATTACCAACCAGCGCGAAACCACCATCGTCTGGGATCGCGAAACCGGGCAGCCGATCTATAACGCCATTGTCTGGCAAGACCGACGCACCGCCGACTTCTGCGACCAGTTGAAGGCGCAGGGACTGGAAGAAAAATTCCGTGCCAAGACGGGCTTGCCTATTGATTCCTACTTCTCCGCAACCAAGATCCGCTGGATCCTCGACAACGTGGAAGGCGCGCGCGAGAAAGCGAAACAGGGACGCCTTGCCTTCGGTACGGTCGATAGCTGGCTCGTGTGGAACTTCACGAAACACGGCTTGCATATCACCGACGTCACCAACGCGTCGCGCACCATGCTCTTCAATATCCACACGCTCAAGTGGGACGACGAACTCCTCGACGCCCTCGATATTCCGCGCAGCATGCTGCCCGAAGTGCGTGCCTCGTCGGACGTGTACGGCCCGACCAAGACCACGGTCTTTGCCTCCAAGATCCCGATTGCCGGCATTGCAGGCGACCAGCACGCCGCCCTCTTCGGCCAGATGTGCACCGAGTCCGGGATGGTGAAAAACACCTACGGCACGGGCTGTTTCCTCGTGATGAACACAGGCGACAAGCCGATCGAATCAAGCAACAACCTGGTCACCACCATTGCATGGCAGATCGGCGACCAGGTCAACTATGCGCTGGAAGGGAGCATCTTTATTGGTGGTGCAGTCGTGCAATGGGTACGCGACGGTCTTGGCATCATCAAGAGTGCCAATGAAATCGAAGCGCTCGCGCGCAGCGTGCCGCATAGCGATGGCGTTTATATGGTGCCCGCCTTCGCCGGCCTGGGCGCACCGCACTGGAATGCGCGCGCACGGGGCACGCTGTTCGGCGTGACACGCGGTACGACCTCCGGCCACATTGCACGGGCGGCGCTCGAAAGCATTGCGTTTCAATCAATCGATGTATTGAAGGCCATGGAAGCCGACTCCGGCATCCGGATTGGCGAGTTGCGCGTGGACGGCGGAGCGGTCGCCAATAACCTGTTGATGCAATTCCAGGCCGACATGCTGGGCGTGGACGTAGTTCGTCCGCAGATCAGCGAAACCACTGCATTAGGCGCGGCGTATCTGGCCGGGCTGGCAGTCGGTTACTGGAAGGACGTGAATGAACTGCAAAGCCAATGGAAGCTGGACCGCCGCTTCTCGCCGGATGTTGCGGCTGACGAGATCAAGCGACAGATGCACGGCTGGCAACGCGCGGTAAATGCCGCCAAGACCTGGGCCGACGCCACCTGAAAGAAGGGTGAACTCACGTTGAACCTGCGTTCAACGTGAGTCCCCGTCGCGTCCTTCCAAACGTGTTTACTGCCTCGCAATTCATCCTTTAGGAATCCTCCTTATGTCATCAACTATCACTAAACCGACCGGCAGGCAATTTGTCGGCGAACTTATATCCGAAGCTATCGCCGTCCTCATCATCATCGCGTTCGGGGACTCAGTGGCGTGCATGTACGTGCTGTACGATCCCAGCCCGTATGTGAATGCCTATTGGGGTGTCTGCATGTCGTGGGGCCTGGCGGTGACGCTGGCCATCTATGTGACCGGCTCTATTTCCGGCACCCATGCCAATCCTGCGGTGACACTGGCGCTCGCGTTATTTCGCGGTTTCTCGTGGAAAAAAGTCTTGCCCTACTGGGTGGCGCAACTCGTTGGCGGCATTCTGGGCGCGGTCATTGTTTATGCGCTGTTCGGGCCGGTGATCGACCATTACAATCTGGTTCATCATTTGTCACGGGCGGACGGCGGCGCGGCGGGCGTGTTCTTCACGCATCCGGGCCTGGCCATTACCCCCATGCACGCGTTCTCCGATGAAGTCATCCTGACGGCGTTTCTTTTGTTCGGGATTTTCGCGATCACGGAGCAGTTCAACGAGATGGCGCCGCAGGCAAATGCGGGCGCGCTCATGATCGGATTCCTGGTGGCAATCCTTGGATCGTCGATGGGCTATCTGGAAGCATGGGCAATGAATCCCGCCCGCGATCTTGGCCCGCGTCTGTTTGCCTACTTTGCAGGCTGGGGTTCGTCCGCGCTGCCTTCGCCGGACAACTACTGGTGGATTCCGGTGGTCGCTCCGTTGATAGGCGGCGTGATTGGCGGCGGCGCTTACCAACTGCTGATTCATCCTTTCCTGCCGGCGCGCGTGCGCGCAGCGCAAGCTGAGGCCAATGGCAAGGACTGTGAGGAAGGCCAACGCGTCTGACAAATTGCCAGGCTGACTTAGCCCCTAGCTCAGGCAGCAGCTAAGTGCCGGACGTTGGTTAGTCCGGTGCTTAGCTGCTCAATTCCACGTTCGATGCTGATACCCGCACCGTTGCGTCTTTCAGTGGCCGCAACTTTTTGATGCGCGGGGATACCCGCTTAGCGACCCTCAGCAATCCAGTTGCCGAGCCGGAAACTTCGTTGCTCACGCTTGTTGCTGACAGACACCACGGCTATTCAAACTACCCATGTACTCCAAAGCCCGAATCACTGTCCCTTGACCACTGCTCCGCTCGTTGATGGCTGCGACATCGTCGTTCCGTTCTCCGTGGCTCCGCCGTAGCCAGTAGCGGCGTCTCCTGAATGCACGCGCGCTTCAGCGGCCTGAATATCGCTCGGATAGTAAGCGTCCTGCGAGTTCGGGCGCCATCCCGCGTTCTCGAGCTGGATGAGATCGGCGCGCACCTGGGCACGCGTCACGGGATGGTCCGTGGTTTGGGCGAACGAGATGGCGGGAGCAGCCAGGACCAGGGCAAGTGTCGTGCAGATCAGTGTTTTCATGATGGGTAGCCTCTTTGAAAAGTGGCTTCACTCTCGATGAATGAAGCGCATGCTTCATCGCCCGGTAAGGGACGGTAAGCAACTTCATTCTGCGCGGCGTGCACTGACTCTAAGCTGACGCCCAGATGACAAGATCGCCATAATGAGCACCCCGAGATTCGAAGAAAACGACTTTGTAATCTTGCCGTCAGTGCCGGGTAAAGACCGGGTCATCACACTGGTTGCACGTGTCAGAGTCGCCGCTTTCTAGCACGTGTCCTATACCTTCATTGTGCTTGCGATCCTGCTCGCCCTGATCGGACCGCTTGGCCGTCATACGGACACCTACGGATATTTTTTTGAAAATTAATATTCCGACGGTCAGGATTTTCTGGTCGTATAGCGGATTCTCTGCGGAATCGGCAAGGGCTTGCGTCAGGATGAGCGCTTGCGCCGCGTGAGTTGGGGCTTACTGCCTGCGTTCATCGCCCCTTGAATGGGCGTGGTCATCATGCTCTAGCGATTCGTGCCGGGAATGCTTCCGTGCGTCGAAGATTCCCCAGATGGCAATGGCCAATCCAATCCCGAATCCGCAACCCAACAACACATAAGTACTCATCTGCGACCTTACAATGGGTGAAGCGATACTTGATGCGTGCGCCAGACATCGCTGTCCCGGATACTACCGATGCATTCTTTCAAAACGCATGCCATGCCCTACGCGGGCATCATCAGTCAGGCTCAGGCACGGTATCGAGCGCGGCCCAGCTAACGCTCGATACGCCCTTGTCCATGCTAAGCCGGCTCGCAACGGCTTCAACCTTCGATTGATATTTCGGATGCGTTTCGAGCGTTGCGATCACTTCCACTCGCTGCGAACCGTCGTCGACATCCGTGCTGCTGAGTTCCTGGAACGAGAGCGGCGCAGACACCATCGAGTTGGTGATCAACGCGCGGATATCCACTTCATCCTCCGCGCGGCAGACGACCGTCAGCACGTATTTGCGCACGAGGTCGGCGGAAGCCACCGGAGCAGTATTGATTGCGCGCCCGATCTCACGCAGCACGGTGTTGGTGAACAGGATAACCACGGTTCCCGCGATGGCGGGTCCATAGTGTGTCGACCCGCAAAGAACGCCAACGGCCGCCGAGCACCACAAGGTGGCCGCCGTATTGATTCCCTGGATTGCTCCCTGCTCGCGCATGATGACGCCGCCACCCAGGAAGCCCACGCCGGACACCACGTATGCCGCCATTTGCGTCACGGTCGCGGTCCCGTCCCCAGTCAAGGTGCCAAGGATCACAAACAGGCAGGCGCCACTGGTCACCAAAGTAATGGTGCGCAAGCCCGCCGTTCGCTGCCGCATCTGTCTCTCCAGACCGATGCCGATGCCGCACGACAAAGCCACTATCAGAGGGAGAATGTACTCGTAGATCATGAAGCGATTCTTTGATTTGTATTGTTCGTGCACATTGCCTGACGAATACCGCTCAAGCACTCTCGATGGCCGTGCCGTCGCCATGCCGGCGCGGCTCACCGTATTGTCTGCGTGTGACAGTCCGATGACAGCGAGCAAACTACTCCGTTTGCTGGGGCTTAAGCGGTCACTGCCATTGTCCGTCGCCACGGCTGCTTTTCGTGCTTAGGACACTGCGTGATAAGCATCCGGCGAGCACATGTCGATCCATGCCCGCGCCATTTCCTTGGAAGGCACAAGTGCCAAGCGAAGTTGCCACGAGTATTGACTCGCCGCAACGCTCCGTTCAAGTGCGGACAAGGGGCGCGACTGATTGGCGCTGATAGAAGATAAGAGATGCACGGAAAAAGTACTGCGACGCGCACCATCTGCCTGCTGGCAAGACGGCGGCTAGGAATTCAAGCGCGGGGTCTTGCTGGTCAGGCAGCTAAACAATCCAGGGGATGACGACTACACGTGTCCAAGGCATTAGCCCGATTAATCATAATGAGCGAATTTTAGGCAGCCGCTAAATCGCAAGTCAACACAATTCGCTATCGCCCTTAACCAATTTCGCTAGCCAGCTTCCCTAGGCGTTGCAATGCATCGTCAAGGGTTTGATCGAATGGCTGCGGACAGCTCAACCGAATGAAGGAAGCGAAGCGCCGGGAATTGGAGAATATGGTCCCGGGCGCAATGCGAATGCCGCGCGTCAACGCCTCTTCAAACAGCCGGCCCGAATCCGTACCGGCCGGCAGTTCTACCCAAAGCACGATACCGCCAACCGGCACGCTAAGGCGAGTACCGGTTGGAAAATAACGAGCAATAGCATTGGCGGTCGCTTCCCGCTGCGTCCGCAATCGCTCCCTTAACTGGAACAAATGCCGGTCGTACGCACCCGATCCGATGAATTCCGCGGCAACGAGTTGAGACAAGCTTTCGTTGTTCCGGCTCTGCGCATACTTGAGCATCTTGACGCGTGCGTGCCATCGCCCTGACGACATCCACCCTAACCTCAAACCCGGCGCCAGGACTTTATTCAACGACGCGCAATGAATCACGCCGCCGTCACGGTCCCATGCCTTCAGAGGCTTGTTTTGCGCAGCGTCATCAAGCAATTCCCGATAAGGCTCGTCCTCGATCACCGCCACCTTATGCCGCGCGCAAAGCCGGACAAGCCCGGCCTTTCGTTCATTAGGCATCACACTGCCCAGTGGATTTTGCAGATGCGGTACGACCACCACGGCCTTGATGTTCCCATAGGCGTGCATCGCCATTTCCAGTGCTTCGAGCGACATCCCGGTTGTCGGACTGGTCGAAATCTCGAGCGCGCGCAAACCCAGGCTCTCGATAATCTGCAATAAACCAAAGAACGCCGGGGATTCAATCGCGACAGTGTCGCCTGCCTGAGTCACCGCGCGCAGCGCCAGGTTCACCGCTTCCACGCCACCCGTCGTAGCAATCACCTCATCGGGCGAAAGCGTCATTCCCGCTGAAAGAGCCCGCTTTGCAATGGCTTGCCGAAGCGCGGCTCCCGCAGCGTCTCCTGCGGCTTCCGTGAGCAATGTCGGCTGATGCCGCAGAATCTTTATGGTCAGCGCTTGCAGCCGGGCGGTCGGATAAAGCAATGCAGCGGCCGTCGCTCCGGCCAAGTTCAGCGCGTCGGGAAACCGTTGCGCTTGCGCGATCACTTTCGAAATGGATTCGTGCAAACCGACGAATTGCGCTTCCATTGGTACCGATGGATTGTCCGGCTCACCAACACTGGGTAACAGCGGCGCGGTCCGCCGGCGAACGAAATATCCGGAGCGTGGCTTGGCTTGCAGCCAGCCTGCATCTTCGAGTTGCCTGAAGACTTGCAGCGCTGTCGAGAGGCTGACCTGATGCCGCTGCATCAATGCCCGGACAGAGGGCATGCGATCACCCGGCGCGAGCGTCCCCGCGGCGATCACCCGGCGGTAGTGCTCGGCAAGACGCTCATACAGCGGCTCCCCGGCCATGGGCAAGTCGCGCGGCGTCGGTTCAATGGGGAGGGTCATTGTGCAGATGCTGCGGCTAACCCGGCGCTCGCGCCAGATACAGAGAACAGGAAATTGGACGGATACAGATAGCGTTTAGCGGATCTGTTACGCAACAGATTATACCGCGCTGAATCTGTCGCTAAGCGAAGCACATCACTAAGCTTGAGACGTGCTTAAGCCTTTTCACAATGGGCTTGGCGAAAATCCTGAGAAACTTGGAAGGTGACCCTCATGCAATCGATCAGGCAATGTTTCTACCCCGGACAACGGAGCGCCCGGCATCAGCACGCGGGAACGCGGATCATTGCCATCGATGGCATGCTCCGGTTGACCTACCGTGATCCTGCTCTGGATTGGCTTTTAGACGTGACGACCCCCGTGGTGGTCAAGATAGAGGAAGGGGAATGCCACGTGCTGCCTTGCGACACGTTCGTGGAAATCGAAGCGGTCGGTTTTGCCTCGGTCAACGGGCTTGTCCACGTGCCCGGGCGAAGCGATACGGTCGTTGCGATTATTGGCAGCGGCATCGCATGGCTTGCATCATGTGTGCGTGCTCTCGGTCAAAGATCGGGCAAGCGGAGAACACAAGGCTGATGTCTGCAATTTACATCGCCTAAACGTCTTTCCATTGGCGATACGTAGCGGCCTGTCCGCAATAGACTCCCTCACGATTGACCAGGTTCCACACCGTCACATTCTCGATCCAGAAGCGCCTGCCCGACTTGGCTATGCGAAGGCCGCGGTATCCGCTTGCATAGCCTTTGGTTCGCACGGATTCCAGCAATCCATCGCGTTCCTCGCGGTTAGGATGTTCCGCCGATAACCGGGAGCGCAGCGCCGTCATTTCGTCCCACGTGTATTCGAAACAGTGCTGAGCCGCGCGGTTTGCGTAGACAAACCGCGGGTCAGCGTCCGTGTTATGCGCGACCACGCAGAATGGCGCGTCTTCGTACAACCATCGTGCGGCATCAGCAGGCTGGATGCCCGGATCGAGCAACGGCGTACCGACGATCCGAAGGTGACTGTCCGTCAGCAGGGTGCAGAAGCCGGGGTCTTGAGCGAGTGACATCGTCATGGGTCGAGTGTTAGGAGATTCGAATTCGAGCCGCGATATTACCGCGCTAGTCAAAAACCCGTCCCTGCACCGGCAAGACAGACGCCATTTTCTTAATGCCCGTTAGTGTCACTTTGCAAGTGGCTAAGCCAACGCTCCGCTTAGCAACTTCGGCATCTGCTTGAGCGGAGCGATATGATTCGCGTCGACCTTATAGTCCAACTCAAGCGTTGTTGTCACGTCCTGATAGTCCACCCATACCCCGCTCCCGGCGTCTTCCCACACTACGGCCTTTAGCGGTAGCTCAAGCGCTGCGTGCGGGTTGGCTTCCATGACCGGCGTGCCCGCCTTCGGATTACCGAATAAAAGGAGCCGCGTCGGTCTTAAGCTTGTACCGGCCTTGGCAGCGGCGGCGCTCTGGTCGATATCGGCGAAGAGCGTTACGCCATGCGCGGCCAGCGCAGCCTTGAGCCGGGCAACGGTCGCCTCGAAGTCGTATTTGCTCTGCAACATAACCACCGATGAAGGGAATGCTGCGGGAGCGTCGGTTCGTGCGGTCATGGTATGAGTCATCCGGTCAGTGGCAAAATCAAGCGGTTCATCATGCTACCCGCACCAACGATTTCTCTATAGTGCGCCTCACCCAAGCTTCGCGGCAATCGAATAGCGGGTTCTTGCGTCCCCTCAATACAGCCGATTCAAGCCGGTTATAGAGTCGTTTTCCACGTACTGCGGATGACAAATTAATGACACGAACGACCCATGGTAACTCTAGGCTGACGGAAAAAATTGCCGTCCGGTTCAACCAAATTTCATGGCCGTCATGTATGCGCGTCGCTATGCTTGCACTCGCGATCATCTCCGCGCTCTCATTAACGCCCGCGCTTGCGGCGCGCTTATCATCGCGCATCGGGGCGGCACTGGGGACACGCCGGAGAACACGCTGCAAGCGTTCAGCATCGCTCTTGAGAATGGCGCCGACGCGTTATGGATGACTGTGCAGGTAACGAAGGATGGCGTTCCCGTTCTCTATCGCCCGGCGGACCTCGGCTCGCTGACCGATGGAAAAGGTCGTCTGGACGAGATCACGCTTAGCGACCTTCGCAAGCTTAACGCGGGTTATTCATTCAGTCGCACGGATGTATCGGGACAACTCAGCTATCCGTATCGCGACAATCCTCTGCCCATTCCTACGTTGCGTGAGGCACTGGATGCGGTGCCGCAGAATGTACCAATCATGCTCGACATGAAGCAAACGCCCGTAGCACCCCTGGTCGACGCGGTCGCGAAGGTATTGGATAACGCAAATGCGTGGTCGCGCGTGCGTTTGTACTCCACCGATGCTGAAGCAATCCAGTTAATGAAGGCGCACCGCGGGGCGCAGGTGTTCGAGACACGCGATGCAACTCGCAATCGTCTGGTGGATCTATCGCTGGGTGGTACGTGCGACAACCCGCCGGAAGCTGGGTGGGAATCGAGTTGCATCGTCAAGTTGAAGTGATCGAGCGCTTCACATTAGGGACCGGCGTGTCGAAAGTAGATGCGAAGTGGTGGACGCCCGCCGCAGTCGAATGCTTCAAGACAAACGGCGATGTGAAGATCGTCGCATTCGGTGTTGATTCAGCCGATGCTTATGCAACCGCTGCCGCTCTGGGTATTGACGCAGTGATGACCGACTCGCCGCGCGCCATGCGCATCGAAAAGAAATCGCAGTAGCGAAGCAATATTGCGGCTTGAGGTCAACACGCGGCAACTCATTTATCGAACCCGTACAAGCGCCCCGGATTGTCGACCAGGATCTTCCGGCGCACGGCGCGGTCGGGTGCCCAGTATGAGAGCAGCGCAAGCATCTCTTGATCGTCCGGCACGGGCTTGCGCCCTGGATGCGGCCAGTTGCTCGCCCACAAGCAACGCTCCGGGTGTGAGGCCGTCAGGGCGCTGGCGAGCTTGCTGACGTCATCGTAATGAGGCGGTCCAAGCTTCGAGGTTTCATACGGCGCAGATTCCTTCACCCAGGTCCGGCCCGCATCGAGCAGCGCAAGCAGGCTTCGAAAACCAGGGTGGTCTGTTGCCACCGGCTCGAGAAACTTGCCGATATGATCGATCGTCAGCAAGCAAGGCAGCGCGCGCAGACGCGCTTCATACTGCGCGAAATCGCGGCCATCGAGTTGAAGGTTGATCACCCAGCCAAACTCCGCGATACGGCTTGCAACGACTTCCAGATCGCCCCATCCGAGCAGGCCGCCACTCCCGGGAATCATCATGAAGCGAACGCCTCGCACCCCTGCGTCGTGCATGGCCTGCAGCTCGCTGACAGACGTGTCGGGCTTGATCACTACAACGCCGCGAGCCGTTCCGCCGGACTGTTCTAATGCATCCAGCAAGCAGCGGTTGTCAAAACCGTAACCCGTCGGCTGCACGAGGATCGCGCGTGTGAGACCCAGTTGGCGTTGCACCGCCGTGTAGTCACTCCACGACGCCTGCGGTGGCCCAAAAGTCGCGGTGCCGGCAAGCGGATAACGATCGAGTTCATAGATATGAACGTGGCAATCGCACGCGCCTTCATGCAAATTCAACGAAGCGCCGTTCAAGATTGATCTCCTTGCAAAGCGTCGGAAAACCCCGGCAAACGCGTGAGTCGCGCAGCGCATTCCGCGTTGACCGCGTGCTCCGGCATGACACCATCGAGCAGCGCGCGAACCTGGCGCACCGTATCCATCGCCTGGTGCTCGATGGCCGGCGGCGTGAGCCCACCCACGTGCGGACTCGCGATAAGTTTCTGGTGCGCTGCGAGCGCCGCGCTCGGCATCTGATCGGCGGCACGGCCCACATCGACCGCTGCGCCGGCGATCAAGCCGGCATCGAGCGCATGAAGCAGCGCAGTGTCGTCGACAAGTTCGCCGCGCGAAGCGTTGATGAAAAATGCTTCGGGCCGCATCCGCGCGAACGCTGCGGTACTGAACAAGTCCGCCGTCTCCGGTGTGGCAGGCGCAAGGCAGACAACGTAGTCGCCGCGCTTCAACACATCGTCAAATGAAGCCTGTTCAATTCCCGGCTGCGTGATCGTTGCCAAAGGATCAGTCACGACTACCCGCATGCCGAGCGCCATGCCAAGCTCCGCCAGCCGCCGCCCAATAAAGCCATAGCCGACAATGCCCAGCACCGCGCCACGCAACTCGCGTCCCATTGCAATAACAGGTGCGCGATGCTGCCAGTACGCCGCGGCCGCCGCGCTAATGCCCCGGCTCAGGTCGATCATCACGCCCAGGACCCACTCCGCGACCGATGTATCGAAGCCCGGCGTTGCGCGCGTCACGAGCACACCGTGACGGCTCGCGGCGCCTACATCGATATTGCGGATATCCACCGCCACGCGGCAGAACGCAATTAGTTCGGATAGCTGATCGAATAGCGCAGCGGGCGCAGCCGAATCGCGACTCGCGACCACAATGTCCTGCCCTTGTGCTTCGCGAATAAATTCGTCGAGTGACAACGGCCGGTCGAACGGATTGAGTTTCACCTCACCCAGCGTGCGCAATTCCGCCAGCGCCCGGTCGCCGTAATAGTTCTTGAGCGCATCGGGCGAGTGGGTCAAATAGATCTTCGTCATTTTGATGAGGTCGCCTTTTTGGCGCGCGCCGGTTTGGCAACCGACTGACGCACGATTAACGTAGGTTGAAAAAGGAAATCGGCAGCCGGCAAATCAGGTTGCGTCGAACGGGCGATGGCGCGTTCGACCATGGTGCCGGCCATCTCCGTCAAGGGCATCGCGACCGATGTCAACGCCGGATTGGTGAAGGCTGCGACCGACAAGCCGTCCATGCCAACGACGGATACATCGTCAGGGACACGCAAGTTCAGTTGCTGCAGCCCGGACATCAAACCGATCGCGAGCATGTCGTTGACAGTCACGAGTCCCGTGGGCATGGGTTGCATAGCGGCGACCTGGCTTGCCATCGCGAAGCCCAGGTCGGGCAGTTCTGAATCACCGAATGCTTCGGAGACGCGGCCTTCGACCACGCTTGCGTTATAACGCGGACCTTCACGTGACACACGTTCGCGGAACCCCTCGATCTTCTCGCCGCGGCTAAGCGTCTTGCCGCCGGGCACGAGGAACGCAAGCCGCTTGTGGCCATGCGCGATGAGATGGTCGGCAGCAAGATAGCCTGCCTGGTAGTTATCGGCCGACACGTGGTCGACAAGCGAATGGCTGCCATCGTTCGCGCTGCGGTCATAGCTGACCACGGCCAGGCCGCGCGCGACAGCTTCGTCCAGATGGCGCTCGTCATTGAGCGACGACACCACGATCACCGCACGCACCCCGAACGAAAGCAGGTCCTCGAACATGCGCGCTTCCTGCTGCTTGTCCCGATGCGTATTGCCGAGCAGCAGCCGGTAGTTGAACCGCGACTGCGCTGCCGCTTCCACGTTCAGCGCGAGTTGACCGTACATCGGATTCGCGGTGGACGGCACGAGCAAGCCGAGCATCGGCGTATGACCGGTCTTCAACTGGCGTGCGGCGCGATTGGGCCGGAACGCGAGCTTGCGGATGGCTTCCTCCACGCGCGAATACGTCTCGGCACTCAGCTTCTCGGTGCGTCCGTTAAGCACGTTCGATACCGAACTCGTCGACACCCCCGCGAGCGCCGCAACGTCATGAATCGTAGCCATGGTGTGTCCGTGTCAGGCCATGTTGAAATGCCGCGGCAGCCACAGCGAAATGGACGGCACGAGGATCAGCAGCACCAGCATCACCACGAGCAGCGCCAGGTATTTGAGCATGCGGCGCGAGACGTCTTCGACCCGCGTACCGGTCATTGCGCAGGTCGCGCATAAGCCCAGACCGAAGGGCGGCGAGAACAGTCCAAGCCCCATTGCGGTGACCGCGACCGTACCGAAATGCAGCGGATTGATGCCGGCCTGCACGGCGATCGGCACCAGCAAAGGACCGAAGATGATGAGCGCGGGCGCGCCCTCCAATACCGCGCCGAACACAATCATGATGAACACCGATACCGCCAGGAACGCCACGCTTCCGTAGGTATGCGCAAGCGCCAGCATGCCGGCCGACAGCATGGAAGGGATCTGCAGGATGGTCAGTGCAAACGCAACGCTGGACGCTGCGGCGATGATGAACAGGATGCCCGCCGCCATGGCTGAAGCGCGTACGAACAAGCTCGCGATTGCTCGCGGCGTCAGTTCACGGAACGTAAGGCCACCGACCACGAGCGCATAGACCACGGCGAACGCGGAGACTTCGGTGGATGTCGCGATCCCCGACGTCACGCCCTTGCCGATCATGACGACCATCACGAGCGCGACCAGTGCACCGCCGAGCAGCCGGAAAATCGGCTTGCGGCTGGCGAAGGCTGTGCGCGGATCAACCTTCTTGCCGAAGATCACGACCATGGTGGCGAGCGCCATCGCCATCACGACCGCCGGCACGATGCCCGCCAGAAACAGGCCGCCTATCGAGATGTTGGCAACGAAGCCAATGATGATCATGTTGATGCAAGGCGGAATGGTTTCGGCCATCACGCCCGACGCCGCCAGCACGGCGGCGGTCTCGTTCGGGTCCTGGCGCGTACGTCGGACCGCGGGCACGACGATGCCCCCGACTGCAGCAATATCAGCCAGCTTGGAACCTGACACGCCGGAGAAAAACGCGGTGGCAAGAATGGCGATGAGATTCATGGAACCACGCACGCGACCGAAGATCCGCACCAGCAACTCGATCAGCCGCGACGACATGCCGTTCACTTCCATCACCAGGCCGGCCAGCACGAAGAACGGAATAGCGAGGAGCACGAAGTGATCCATGCCGGCCATCACCTGCTGCGAATAGATGATCATGGGCAAGGTCGGGTCGCTGATGAAATAAAGCAGCGCCGACAACGCCAGCACGAACGCGATGGGCACGCCGACCACCAAGCCGCCGATAAAACCCGCCAGCAGCAACGCCCACGGCGCGACAGCGTATTCCGGGAGGACCGTACTCCAGCCCCATAGCGCGGCGGCGGCCGCGCAGCAGCCAGCCAAGGTCAGCCATGTGGTACGGGTCGCGCCGGTGATCGCACTGGCTACCGCCACGGCGGTCATCAGCAAGGCGCCCAGCATCACCGGCAACACGTTGATCCACTGCGGCAAGCCCATCGGCGTGGTCACGTTCGCCGAGTCTTCCAGCAGCAGCCATGCCGAATACGCGAGGCCGCCCGCCGTGCCTGCAATGACCCAGTAGCCGGTCTGTAGTGCGGCCGCACGCCATGATTGCGGCAGCAACGCGCGGAAGAAATCGATATTCACATGCTGCCGGCGTGCGAGCACCGTCGCGCCGCCCAGGAACACCATCGTCACCATGAGACCGCGCGCGATCTCCTCCGCCCAGTCGACGGGGTGGTGCACGAAATATCGAAGGATCACCGAGATGAACACCACCAGGACATCGACGGCAAGCACCACGCCGCACAGGCGTTCTATGAACGTACATAGCGTGGCAAGCAACTGTCCGCTGGTGGTCAGCGTGCCGAAGCCCCACGTGCTTGCGCTGATGACCGGGCCTGCAACCGCTGGCCCTGCTGCGTCTTGCGGACCATCCGCGATGCGCAACTCGTGGCCTGCCAGCTTGCTGAGTGATTCATTCATCGTTCGGTTCTCGTCTCATGTTCCCGTGAGTTCCCGTGATCCGGAAGTCCTGTGCTGAATGGGGCATATCACGCACGTCACGCACGGGCGGCGTCGATGGCAGCCAGTACCGGTGCAGTCACCGGATTGCTTTGCGTGAATGGCACCCACAGCCTGTCACGCATCAGCTTGCGAACGTTGTTGCGCTCCGCGTCGGCCATCGGATAGAAAGTCATGCCGGCCTTCTTGAGGGCGCCAAGGGCATCTGCACCCTTCGTTGCAGCCTCTTGCCGCTGATACAAGCTCGCCTCGTGCGCGGCCTCCAGGAACTGGGGCTTGATGGCATCGGGAATCTTCGAGAGTCCCCGCTTGCCGATCACCGTGATGCATGGGCTGAACAAGTGATTGGTCTGCCAACTGTTCTGCACGACTTCATTGAGCTTGTTGGAAAGCACGCTGGCTGCATCGTGTTCAAAACCCTCGACCACGCCCGTCTGCACGGCGGTGTACACCTCGTTGAACGCAATCGGCGTGGGGATGGCACCCATCAACTTGAAGGTTTCGATGAAGGCCTGCGTGGGCAGCACACGCAGCTTGACGTTCTTGAGCGCGCTCAGATCCTTGATCGCGGGCTTGGTGTAGACGCTGCGCGCGTTGAAGTGCGAACCCCAGCCGATGATTGAACATCCGGTGCGCGACAGCATCAGCTTGTTGTAGACATCGGCCACGCCGTGGTCAACCGATTTACCTACATGCGCCCAGCTGTCGAAGAGAAAACCGAGATCCAGCAACGCGAGTTCCTGAAGCGCGGTTGCCCAGATCGAGCTGCCCGTGATCATCATGTCGATCGAACCGAGTCGAACCTGCTGAACGACATCGGCCTCCTTGCCCAACTGCCCGTTCGGAAAAAAGTCGACGCGAATCTGGTCGCCCACGCTCTTCTTCAGGTTCGCCTGAAGGCGTTCGAAATAGATGTAGTGCGCGGAATTTTCGTCGGCGGTCATGGTGGATGAAAACCGCAGTTGGACAGGCGCCGCCGCGCGCCCGATCGCCGGAAACGCGAGCGTGGAAACTGCAGCGCCAGCGGTTTGCACGAAGCGTCGGCGCGATAAGGAACGACGTGGCGAACAACGATCTGATCCGGGCATTTCATGTCTCCGTCTAGTTACCTGTCTAATTTCTCGACTGGTTTTTTGATTTGGTAGAACGTTTTACTAAATCGTTTTACGGATCATAAGGACATTCCCACGACGCTTCAATATCCTGGGGTTAACACGGTTAACTGGGGAATACCCCCGGGTTGAGCGACGGAATTTCTATCGGCCTGAGCACGCCAGGAATCTGCGAGCTGCGCCGCCGTCCAGGTGCCGCTCGGTACTCCATGCACAATGACTCGCTGTAGGAAATGCGGTCCGTGACGGTTTTTAATCGACCGATATTTACCAAGCATTCCTGACTATTTAAACCGGGTTTGATATTCTCGTCGATCGAGACGGCGCGCTCAAACGCCGGGCGTTGTCGGGCATCCCCGCTCTATGGCATTCTTATGCCATGTCTGCGATCAACCCCGCTACTGCGCGCATCTGGTGCCGCTCTTGAAGGAGCGGCATTGTCACGTCTTTTTTAATGACCATGATCGCCGCAGTCCGGCCGGAATGGATTAAATCCCCGGTTCGCTTGTCCTGCGGCAGTTCTTCAAGAGAATCCGACTATGCACGATCTTCATGACTCACACGACGCCCCGTCGTCCGTTCCGCGTCTGACCGTCCTGACCGGTGACCGCCCTACCGGACCGCTGCATCTGGGCCATTATGTTGGCTCGCTAAAGACCCGGCTCGCGCTTCAGGAAACACACACGCAATACCTCCTCGTCGCCGATACCCAGGCCATGACCGACAACGCTCATGATCCGGACAAAGTGCGCCGTAATGTATTGGAAGTCGCGCTGGATTATCTGGCCGTCGGTATTGATCCGGGCAAGACGACCATCGCCGTGCAGTCAGCCTTGCCGGCCCTCGCGGAATTGACCCTGCTGTACATGAACTTCGTCACTGTCGCGCGCCTCGAACGCAATCCCACGATCAAGGAAGAGATTCAATCCCGCGGTTTTGGGCGCGATATTCCGGCGGGCTTTCTCTGCTACCCCATCGCGCAAGCGGCCGATATCACCGGGTTCAAGGCTCACTTTGTTCCAGTGGGAGAAGACCAGGCGCCGTTGATAGAACAAACCAACGAAATCGTTCGGCGTATTAATCGCCAGGCGGGTATCGACGTTCTGCCGGAAGCCGAAGCATTGATCCCGGCGATGGGCCGCCTTCCCGGTGTCGACGGCAAAGCCAAGATGAGCAAATCGCAGAACAACTCGATTGCGCTTTCTTCTTCGCCCGACGTCATACGTGAAGCGGTGAAGCGCATGTACACCGATCCAAACCATCTGCGTGCATCTGATCCGGGAACCGTGGAGGGCAACGTAGTTTTCACGTATCTGGACGTATTCGATGACGACCGCGCCGAAGTTGAACGCCTGAAGGCGGCGTATCGCGCAGGAGGGCTCGGCGACATGGCGCTCAAGCATCGGCTGGAGGATAAGCTGCAGGCACTGATCGCTCCTATACGGGAACGGCGAGAACGATTTGCCCAGGACCCGGCATACGTCTTTAGCGTGCTTAAGGAAGGAACCCAGCGCGCGAAGACTGTCACGCAGGAAACGCTGGATGAGGTACGCAGGGCGCTAGGAACATTTTCGTTTGAATCCGTAAGCTCCTAGAAATGATCAAGTGTCATTTGAGGGTGCCGACCCGCCGATCGATATGGTTATCTCCATTTGATATTTAACCTTTGCAGGCCCGGGTGCTAGCCTTTGAGACTGTTCATTCGCCGGGACTGGCCTTAGCCGCTAGCCGCACAAGGGCACCCGGGCGAGTCAGAACGTCGCTTGATCGCCAAAGGACATCAAACAATGAGCACCCTCACCGACGCGCCCGGTCTCACCCTGCACGACACGCCCGTCCGCAAATTCTGGTTCGACGAAGTCCCTCCTCCGGCTACGCCCGCGGCTGAACGCAGGCATCGTCTGGAGCGGCTTGCCGGCGCGTTTCGCCTGTTCGCCCAACGCGGCTTTGATCAAGGTCTGGCCGGCCATATCACTGCACGCGATCCTGAATGGACCGACCATTTCTGGGTCAATCCCCTTGGCAGGCACTTCGCCCGCATGCGGGTTTCCGACTTGCTGCTGGTGAACAGCGCTGGCGAGATCGTGGTTGGCAAGGGACCGGTTAATCAAGCTGCGTTTGCGATTCATGCGGCCATCCACGAAGCTCGTCCAGATATTATCGCGGCTGCGCATACGCATTCCCTCTACGGAAAAGCCTGGTCGACGCTGGGACGCAAGCTCGATCCGCTAACGCAAGACTCCTGCTCATTCTATGAGGATCACGAACTATTCGATGACTTCCAGGGTGTGGTGCTCGACACCAAGGAAGGTGCACGCATTGCCGACGCGCTGGGTTCGAGCAAGGCGGTGATCCTGAAAAATCACGGCATCCTCACCGCGGGCCCGACGGTCGAAGCCGCCGCGTGGTGGTATCTCGCACTCGATAACGCGTGCCACACGCAACTACTTGCCGAAGCCGCCGGTACGCCTCAGCGCATTCCGCATGACGTGGCCGCGCTCACGCATGAAAGGGTCGGCCGTCCGGGAGGCGCGCTGTTTTCGTTCGAGAGCTTGTATGAAGGTCTGGTCGAAGCAGAACCTGATCTGCTTGATTGACTTGAAACGGTATGGAGCAACTAAGGCGATGCATCACGCATCGCCTTAGTCAACCATTCACCATCAAGCTTTAGCGATCTGCGTATCCGAGATAGCGCGTACATCTATTCTTCTTGGAAGGATGGCATCGCGGAAAGCACTATCTGCGACTCGCTGCAACGCGACAATATCGTTCTCGGCAACAAAACGTTGCTTCAGCGCTGAGCGCGCGGTAATGGTCTTTGCAGCATCGAGTGGCAGACGGGTTAATGACGCGTAGACCTGAGCGTACGCATCGGGATTGGCGACGGCCCACTCGCCCGCGCGTTGCAAGCGCTGGAGCAAGTCTGCAATGGCGAAGCGCTTCAGGGGATCGGCCGCTGCCGTGCCAGACGCCGTCACAAAGCCCAGTCCGCTATTGATGCCAGTGCCATCCCTTAGCACCCGCGCACCCCGTTGAACTGCGGTTCCGAAGTACGGATCGAACGTCGCCCAGACATCGATACGTCCCGATTCAAACGCGGAGAACGCGTCGACCGGCAATACAAACCGCACTGACACGTCCTCGCGCGAAAGACCGGCTTCGGCCAGCGCACCATAGAGCTGGAATTGCGAAATGCTCCCACGCGCCGACGATACAAACACCGTGCGTCCCTTGAGCTCCGCCACGCTGCGCAGCTTCGAGTCCGCCGGAACGAGGATGCCCAGCTGCGCGCCGGAGCCAACGCGCGTCGCCACGATCTTGAGCGTCGGATCGCCAACGGCTGCAGCCAGCACCGGCAAATCACCGGCAGGCGCCAAGTCGACAGCACCCGCGCGCTGTGCTTCGAAGAGCGGTGCCGCGCCCTGGAAATTAGCCCACTTGAAGGCATACGGGGTGCCGCCGAGCACTTTGGCAGCCTCGGCTAGCGCGCGCGTTCCGCCCGCCTGATCGCCCAGAATAAGCGTGACGGAACGCAAGGCCGCGTCCTCCGCCCTCGCCTGCCGCGATGCAAAACCTCCTAGCCCGGCGACGGCCGGCGCGGCGCCTAGCAAGCGCAATGCGCGCCGCCGTCCATCGAAAACCTTGGAACCATCCATCTGTATCAATCCTCGCGGGCGAAATCAGCGCCCAGAGTAGCGACGCTGCGACGCCTTGAGAATTATTCAATTCCGATATGGTTATGAGCGCCCGAGACTTAAGCATTGCAGGTTTGAGGGCTTCGCTTGGGGCTCGTAACAAAGCTTGCAAAGGTGTCACGATCCGCCAAAACACAACGCCGGAACCTGCCCGCCGGGCCAATCTCGCTCCGAAAAAAACATTGACAACGTATCTTAAGATATATATCTTAAGATGTGTTTTACGATATCTACGGAGTTCTACGATGCAACATCACCGCAACCGCGAGTTCGCTCGCACCCACGCTGGATTTGAATCTTCAGACCATTTTTCCATGCATGCCATGTGGCATGCGATCGGCCGCCATCACCGCCATGACGACGATGGCCGCTTCCCAGGCGGCCCCGGAGGCTTCGGCGGCCGCGGCGACGACGGCATGCCGCGCGGCCGCAAATTCACCTCTGACGACCTGCAATTGCTCCTGCTTGCTCTTCTAGCCGAAGCACCGCGCCATGGCTACGAACTAATCAAGGCGCTTGAAGTTCGATCGAATGGTTTTTACAGCCCGAGTCCCGGCATGGTCTATCCGGCGCTGACCTACCTGGAAGAACTGGGCTATGCAACGGTTGAAGTGGAAGGCAATCGCAAGCGTTATGCGCTAGCCGAATCCGGACGCAATTACCTCGCGACTAATCGCGAGCGCGTCGATGTAATGCTAGCCAAGCTAAGCCATTTTGCACGCAAGATGGATTCGGTGCGCCGCGCGTTTGCAGGCGAAACCGGCGATGAAAACGCGGACGCCAACGGCGACAGCAATGCATGGTTGCCCGAGTTCATCCAGGCACGCCGCGCGCTCAAGCACGCGTTGCTAATGCGTACCGACGCACCCGTCAGCGAGCAACGCCGTATTGCCGCGATCCTTGTCCGAGCCACTGCCGAGATCGAAGGAAAAACCGCAGGAGATCCGGCGTGAATCAACACTCAAGAGAACACACAATGCAAAACAGCAGGCCCGATCTGACGGTCGGCCGCGTCCGTCATCAACTCAAATTCCGCCTGGCTCAAGTCAAGCGCCTTCAACCGCTTACGCCGCACCTCGTGCGCATCACGCTAGGCGGCGACGATCTTCGCGACTTTGAATCGGCATCCTTTGACGACCACATCAAGGTCTTCTTTCCACAACCCGGAGCCGACAAGCCGGTCATGCCGACGGCCGGCCCGAACGGTCCGGTCTTCGCCGACGACCAGCCGCGGCCAATTGCACGCGACTTCACCCCGCGTCGATACGATCGCGAAGCATGCGAGCTCGATATCGAGTTTGCGCTGCATGAGGCAGGACCTGCCGCGACGTGGGCAGCGCAAGCGAAGGTCGGACAGTATTTGGGAATTGGCGGTCCGCGCGGTTCCTTCATGATCCCCGAGGGATTCGACTGGCACCTGCTGATTGGCGACGAGACGGCGCTCCCTGCCATCGCACGCCGCCTGGAAGAGCTGCCGCCGGGAACGCGCGTGGCCACGCTGATTGAAGTGGAAGATCCATCTGCACGTATCGACTTCACGACGCAAACCGACCTGTACGCCGAATGGCGCTACCGCAGCGAATCGGACTTCCCCGGTGCAGCCTTGTTACTGGCGTTGCGAGAAATGTATTTGCCGACTGGCGAAGGCTATGTGTGGGCCGCCGGCGAAGCGACGGTCATGCGTGCGGTTCGCCAGCACCTGTGCACGGAACGTGGTGTCGACAAGAGCCGGATTCGCGCGGCAAGTTACTGGAAACTCGGCGCGGAAGCGGTTCACGAATCCATTGACGACTGACCTGCGCCTTGTCTGCTTTAGCCGTTAAAAGAAATCTAATCAGGATGACTATATGTATAGTCTAGACGCGAGTCGCGAGCGGCGCCTTCTCTGGCTGCTTGCGCTTACACAGTTCACCATCATCATGGACTTCATGGTGATGATGCCGCTCGGCCCGCAAATCATGGGGAGCTTTCAGATATCACCGGCCGCGTTCGCCACCGCCGTTTCAGCCTATTCGTGGTGTTCGGGTCTCTCAGGTTGCTTGCCGCCACTTACATTGATCGCTTCGATCGTCGCCGTATCATGTTGACGGTCTATGCGCTGTTCGCGCTGTCGAACCTCGCGTGCGCCTGCGCCACCAGTTTTCCCATGCTGCTGATCGCACGCGCTTTTGCGGGCATCACCGGCGGCGTGCTGGGGTCGGTCATCATGGCGATCGTCAGCGACGTTATTCCCGTCTCGCGCCGCGGCGCCGCGACCGGCACGATCATGACGGCCTTCTCACTTGCCGCGGTGGCGGGCGTGCCGGCAGGCGTTCTGTTAGGCGCGCATTTCGGCTGGTTCACGCCGTTCATCTTGCTGGTGGGTTTATCGGTCTTGATCTGGCTCGCCGGAATGAAGCTTGTGCCTTCACTCACGGAGCATTTAAGCCGCACGCCGCCTCCGTTACGAAGTGTCATGCCTACGCTGTGGAGGCTGATATCGAACCCGCGCTACGCCAATGCATTCGCACTGACGTTCATTGTCATGGGGTCGCAGATGCTGGTAATCCCGTTCATCTCGCCCATGCTTGTGGCTAATCACGGCGTGGCCCCGGCGCAGTTGTCGTGGTTATACATGGCGGGCGGCGCCGCGACGTTCTTCACAGCGCGGCTCGTCGGCAGGCTTTCCGATCGCTATGGCAGCCGCCGGATGTTCCGCCTGCTGGTAGTGCTATCGCTCGTGCCCGTGCTGTTCGTCACTCACCTGCCGAACCTGCCGTTCATCGCAATGGTCCTGCTGTTTCCCGTGTTCATGGTGATTGTGTCCGGCCGCATGGTGCCGATGCAAGCGTTGCTGACGACCGTTCCCGAACCGTCCAATCGCGGCGCTTTCTTAAGCACGAACAGCGCACTGCAAGCACTCGGCGCCGGTTGCGGTGCATGGCTTGGTGGACTGTTTCTATCGTTCGATGCGCACGGGGCGATCCGGGGATATGGCACCAACGGCTTGTTGGCGGTCGCGCTCGTATCGTTCGCGGCGATCTGGGTCGGCCGCGTGAAAGCGGCGTCGGAAAGGGCTGTTTCGCCGCCTATTGCTGCAGAGCCGGTTGGGGAAGTCTAGTCGTTTTAGCAAGGTTCAAGTGAGCTTGAAAAAGTTGCGCCTCGCAAGTATATTGGTTGCGAGGCGCAACTGTTTGGAGCAACCATGGACTATGTCGATTTACTCGAACAATCGCGGGATCACACCATCCTCGAGCTTCGCGACTTTTCGCGAAAGCTGGTACGCGAGCTGGGTTTCATGCGCAATACGCTGGCCGACAGCGACCTCGCGCCATCGGCCGTTCACGCGGTCATTGAGATCGGGTTGGCGCCGGGCCTTCAGGCGCGCGACCTGGCCGACACGCTACGGCTCGATAAATCGAACACCAGCAGGCAGTTGGCAAAACTCGAATCCTTGGGACTAGTAACACGGGAAACCGCGAGCGACGACGGCCGGTCGTCACGGCTGTTCCTGACGGCAGCCGGCAAGAAGTTGCGGCAAAAGATCGACCGCTTTGCGACCGATCAGGTCTCCAATGCCCTTAGGCGACTGGTGCCTGCGGACCAGCAAACGCTGGTCCGCTCGCTTGCGCTTTACGCGGATGCCCTGGCGCAGGACAACGTCAACAAGACACCTCGAGCGGCGGCATCGATAGACGAGAAAATCCTTGAGGGCTATCAACCGGGATGCATTGGAGACATAGCGAGCCTGCATGCACGTTTCTATTCGCAAGCAGCCGGCTTCGGTGTTTTCTTTGAAAAGAAAGTCGCCACCGAACTGGCGGAGTTTGCCATGGCCTTGCCGTCTCCCGGTAAGGCGCTGTGGCTCCATGTCGAGAACGGCAGGTCACTCGCTTCAATCGCCGTAGACGCGGACGACGCCGATGACCGGCTTGCTCATCTGCGATGGTTTATTGTCGACGAGTCATTGCGCGGCTCAGGTGTGGGACGCCGCCTCCTCTCCAAGGCGCTGGATTTCGTCGATCGTGAATTCGATGAAACCTATCTTTGGACTTTCAAGAGCCTTGACGCCGCGCGTCATCTGTACGAGTCGTCCGGATTTTATTTGACCGAGGAAGCAGAAGGCTCGCAATGGGGCACTCATGTGATCGAGCAGAAATTTAATCGGCGTTCGAGCGAGAGGTCTTAGTCTTAGGCCCTAGTCCCGGTGTCAGCAAATCCTCTCATAAAGACCAAGCGCCCGCTAAGCCCATGAAGACATGCAGTCAATTACTTGCATTTCCACGTCTCGCTGACTAATATGCAGTCAGGAGGCTGCATATGACATCGTCAACTGATCGAATAGAAAAACAGAGCCTTGTCGAGGCCCCGCGTTCGCGCGTCTGGCGCGCGTTGTCGAATGCCAAAGAATTCGGAAAATGGTTCGGCATGGATTTCAAAGGCGAAAGCTTTGTCGCAGGCACGGCCGTCCATGGACGCATTACCCACCCCGGATACGAACATCTTGTCTGCGAGATGTTGATTGAACGCATTGAACCTGAGTGGCTATTTTCCTGGCGCTGGCATCCGGGCGCCATCGATCCGGCCATCGACTACTCCGGCGAGCCCACCACCCTGGTCGTATTCGAGCTTGAAGAAGTTGGCTCAGGTACGTTGGTGCGCATAGTCGAAACCGGCTTTGACAATATTCCGCCCGAACGCCGCGCGGATGCATTCCGCCTGAACAACCAGGGATGGGAAGCGCAAATGACGAACATCGAAAAACATGCTGGCAAGGGCTAGGTCTCCGTCGAATAAAGCGCTGCTCAAGGGCCCGGCGCAACGAAACGCGGCGGCGGTTTTTGCGGCGCTAGGCGACGAGACGCGCTTGCGTCTCGTCGCTGTGCTGTGCGCCGGCAGCGCGATGTCAATTGCGCAACTCACTGCCGGGACGGACATCACGAGGCAGTCGGTCACGCAGCACTTGCAGGTGCTGGCGAACGCCGGGCTGGTGCGCGACATCAAGATCGGGCGCGAGCGCTTGTGGGAATTTGAACCGACGCATCTGGAAGCCGCCCGGCGGTCTCTTGAAACGATCGCACAGCAGTGGGATCACGCACTGATGAAACTAAAGCTCGCCGTGGAGCGTTGACATGCAAAGCGATACGGCCGGTTTGTCGTGCGTGGCAATTTAAGATCAAGCGGGGTTCTCTATGGATTGGCCAAGCAACTAATGAATCACTCTTATCAGCTAAGTCCCCCGCCTAAGCGTTGCGCAACCTGCGACTTAGCGTTAATCTTGCATCCTTAGCACGCGACTCTATTCAATCCGCTTTCCATGACAAACCCTACGCACATTCACCTTGCCGCTATCGAGCCCGACTCGACGGCTGGTCATGCGCGTCTTAGCGGTCCCAAGGATTTCGGTTTCTCTGTTTCCCCACCTGTCGTTTCTCCTCCGAACACCGTCGCGGCTGGCGCAGTAGCGCCGCCGCACACGGGCGTTCCTGGCTGAACTTTTTCTCCTCAAGTCTTAGGCTTCCGGCCTGACCGCAGCACCTGCTGGTGCCTGGCGGCTTGACCGCGCTCGCCTAAGTCCTTATTCCCCCGACAGGTGAATACTCATGGCTTTTGTAAAATCCGCCGTCGCCGCTTATGGTTCGACGGCACTCTTTGTCCTGCTGTGGAGCAGCGGTGCAATCGTTTCGGAACTGGGACTCGATCACGCCCCGGCCTTCGCTTTCCTTGTGCTGCGTTTTGCCTTGGCGTCGAGCGTCCTTGCGATGCTGGCTGTATGGCGCGGGCGCTGGTTGCCAGCTTCTGGAACGCGTTTGCAAGTCGCGATCACCGGCGCATTGCTGACCGGTGGTTATCCGATTTGCTATCTGCTCGCGCTCGATCGTGGATTGACGCCCGGCATTCTCGCAACGCTCCTGGGCGCACAGCCCATCCTCACACTTGTGCTGGTGGAGCGTCGCTTGACCCCAGCACGCTTGGGCGGCCTGCTCCTTGCGTTGGGTGGTTTGTCTCTCGTTGTATTCGCAGCCGGTAGTGCTAAGCGCTTTTCTCTAGCGGGCGTGCTTCTTGGCGCGGGCGCGTTAGCGTGCATGACAACTGGCGCCATCCTGCAGAAGCGCCTGAAGCAGCAACCGATCGATGTCCTGCCGCTTCAGAACGTTGTTGGCCTCGTGCTCGCCATGTTGTTCGTACCGTTCGAGCCCGTCAGGTTCGTACCTAGCGTGGATTTTCTTATACCGTTGCTATGGCTAGGCATTGTGATATCTGTTTTCGCACAGTTGCTGTTTTATCGGCTGATGCGGGCCGGTAATCTCGTCAACGTGACGAGCCTCTTTTATCTTGTGCCCGTGGTCACCGCCGTGATGGATTACCTCGTGCTAGGCAACCGTCTTGCGCCTCTTGGCGTAGCAGGAATGGCGTCGATCCTTGCGGGCCTGGTACTGGTATTTCGCGCCACGCCGACAACGAAACGCTAAGCGCTAACCGCTGCATTAGCAACTCGAATACGCGGTTCGCATACCGGGTATTCGAGCCGAGTCCACAACTAGCCAGTACACGCCTGATCGCTTCGTTATATGTTGCCGAACATATCGAAAATTGTTACCGGCAATGACTCCACTACAAGAACGATGCCTCGCCACACGTCGACACCCGCGGCTGATCCCGGTGGAGACTATGCAAGGATGTTGTTTGCCAAAGCCGACACGGTACATCCCCAAGGCCCGCAAAATCCTGGAGAAAAAGGCGCAACAACTGGTGGGCGGCTGCGTGACGCCGGACGTGCCTGCCGGGAAAAATCCGGTAAAGTACTTTATGGAAACGCGGCGGGTGGATGTGTTTATCGGCTATTGCAGCTCACATGAAACGACGCCTGATACGAGCGTCACACAAGTTGAGTTGACGACAAATCTGGCCATCTCGGCCGACTACGGCATGACCGTGCTCGACGATTCGCAGAATAAGTCGACATGTGATGCGGCTTATCGATCGGCCATGTACCTGATGAATCCGCAAGCGCAAGCCATATTGCCTCGCTACGGTTTCAGCGCGGTCGCGATGAGCTTACCTAGCTAGCAAGGTGGGCACGTTCGCCGTCATCCGGTTCAAACCAGTCCGGATTGCGTTCGGCGACCTGCTTTAGCGAGACCAGTATCTCGCGCAAATGCGCGCGCATGGCTTCTTCCGCGGCATCGGCATCATGCGCTTTCAATGCACTCACAATGCGTGCATGTTGCTTGATCAGCAATTCAAGCGGCGACACTTCCGGCAAGCTCAGATAACGCACGCGGTCCATCTGAGCCTTGATGTCCTGAATAGTGTCCCATGCCGCCACGCAGTCAATCGATTGTGCAATCAGGAAATGAAAACGCTCGTCGAGTGCAAGGAAGGACGTGGTGTCGTGCGCTTTCGCGGCAGTCTTCTGATCGCGTAGATTGTCGGCAAGATCGGCGAGTTGCGCCTCCGTGATTTCAACCGCGGCCTTGCGAGCCACTGCAGCCTCGATCGCTTCGCGGATGAACCTGCCTTCCCGGACGCGTCGCGGTGAGATCTTCTTAACGAAGGTCCCTCTCTGCGGCAGCACCTGCAGCACACCCGATTCGACCAGCTTGATAAACGCTTCCCGAACCGGTTGCCGGGAGACCTGGAACATGTCTGAAACTTCCGTCTCGGACAGCGGCGTGCCCGGCACCAGCGCGCCCGAAAAAATGGCTTCACGCAGGGCACGAAAGATTTGCTTGCCGATGGGTTCGTGCGATTCAACGCGCAGCTGACCGCGCAGGTTGGGCAGTGCAACACGCGGTTCAATCGTGCGAGCGCGGCCACGGGCAGTGGCGGCCGGTGGCATGGAAGAAGCTGTTCTTTTGTTGCGACCAGCGCCGTCAGACGAAGACGCGTCACGTTGCAACGGTGCCGGCAAGACGTTTTTCGTGACCATGACGCACACCTGACCGAGGAGTAAAGAGAGGACAAGATGAAGCCTGGACTTCATCTTGTAACCTACCATACTACCACGCCATTGCAGCTGTTCGAAGCCTCTTGGGAGTTCTAAACCCGCTAGGAAACGAATGCGCGCCGCGCCTTCAATCTGTCGCCACGCGGTTCGCGAATCCATATCAGCGAGCAAAGCGATCCCAGCACCGCAACAGCGCCCGCCAATACGAACGCGCTGCCATACGCACCGTGAGTCGCTTGCACGATGAAGCCCGTCACCGCAGGTCCTATTACGCCGGCGAGGTTCGCCAGCAGGTGCACGAAGCCGCCCACGCCACCTACATTCTCCCGTCGGACGGTGTCCGCGATCACGGCCCAATAGACCGCGCCCGTGACGTACAGGAAGAAGATGGATACGGACATCAGCGCAACTGCCCCCTCCATGCTGACCACTCGTCCGGCAAATCCGACACACACGGCCGCGACCCCGAGGCAAACCGATAAAACGATCCGCCGCGCAAGCAACGGCTTACCCGTGATACGCAAGATCAGGTCCGTGATAAAACCGCCAGCGGCAAGGCCGATACTGCCGAGCACCCAGGGAATCACGGTCGCAATGCTCATGTCATGGAGCGACATGTGATGGGCTTCTGTCAGGTACGTGGGAAACCACGACAGGAAGAAAAATAGCACGTAGTTGTAGGCAAAAAAGGCGAACGCTGTTGCAAGGATGATCGGTTGCTTCAGGTAGAACTTCAGCCCCATTTTTTCGCCTTCGGGCGCATGCTCCATCGACGAAGCCTGCTGCTGGCCGGCGACAATCAACGCAAGCTCCTCGGGTTTCACGCGCTTGTCCTGCTGCGGTTGCTCAGTCGTGGTCAAGGTCCACACCACGAGCCACGCGAGACCAAGCACCATGATTGCAACGAACGCCCAGCGCCAGCCAAAGCGGATCGCCATGTAGCCGACCACCGGTCCCGCCAGCGCGCCGCCCAGTGGCGTACCTGAACTGATCACACCAATGGCGCTGGCCACCTCGCGGCGTGGAAACCAGTTGTTGACCATCTTGCTGTTCGATGAACTGAACGGACCCTCGCCCATGCCGAACAGAACCCGCAACACAATCAATGAAAACAGGCTGCTAGCCAGCGCAGTCGCTCCGCAGAAGAGCGACCAGATACCCATCGACGCGCCAAACACTTTCTTTGCCCCGATCTTGTCGGACAGCACGCCGCCGACAAAATTAAACAACGCATAGCCGATGAAAAAACTGCTGAACACGATGCCCATCTGCGCATGCGAAAAATTGAGGTCCTTCTGGATCAAGGGCGCTGCGATCGAGAGCGCGGCGCGATCGAGATAGTTGATCACGCCAGCAAGAAACAGCAAGCTGACCACGAACCATCGCTGGCTTCTGAACATGAATGTCTCCTGAAATACGCCTCTTTGTGATCGGGCGTTCGGGCAATGCAGTAATAGGGATTCAGTCGAACTGCAAATGCACCTTCATCGACTGGTTGCGGTCATGCGCCACTTCGAACGCATGGTTTGCATCCGCGAGCGGAAAGACATGCGTCATCAACGGGCTCAGGTCGATCTTCCCTGTGGCGATTTCTTCGGCGGCGACCGCGTATTCATCGGTGAAACGGAACGACCCCTGATAACGTAACTCCTTCGCCATCACGAGATTGGCTGCAACCGGCGACTGCCCTGCCGGCAGGTTGCCCACCTGGATCACGGCGCCACCCGCGCGTGCGGCCCGAAGCGCGGTGTCGAGCCCGGCAGGGCTGCCGGATGCTTCGATCACGATGTCGAAGGTGCCGCGCGACTGGGACCACGCTTCGACCTGTCCCTGGTCAGTGGCGAGTACGGTCTGATCGGCACCCAGGGCCGCGGCCATTTGCAGCGCTTTGCCGGCGAGGTCCAATGCGACCAGACGATGCGCTCCAGCACGCCGGGCGACCGATAGCAAAATGCAGCCTATGGGTCCGCAGCCGATCACCAGTACCTGGGCGCCGACCAGCGATCCAGCGTGCCGCAACGCGTGCAATGCAACCGCTAGAGGCTCGGCCATCGATGCCTGCGCAAAGTCGAGTGCGTCGGGCACAGGCACGCATTGGCGCGCGGCCACGGCAATGTATTGGCGGAACATTCCTTGCATGTGAGGGAACGTCGAAGCGCTGCCCATGAAGCGCATATTCAGGCAGTGATTAGTCATGCCCTTCACGCAAAACCGGCACTCGCCACAATTCAGCCCCGGGTTCACGGCAACACGCTGACCCACGCGCAAGCCGCTCACGCCCTCCCCGAGCGCTGCGATTTCACCCGCGACTTCGTGACCCAGGACGAACGGTTCCCGGACTGCGAAATCGCCGCTCTTGCCCTTGAAGTAATACGACAGATCGGACCCGCAGATACCGCCTGCGCGTACGCGGATCTGGACCTGACCCCGTAGTGGCTGAGGTGCATCGACTTCATCGATACTCAGGCGTTTCGGTTCGTGAAGGACGGCTGCAAGCATGAGAAGCTCCGTTAAATAATATGCATGCCGAAGCACTGCACTCAGGGCTAGCGGCGCGCCGCAAAAACAGGGGATGCATGCGCTTCGCTGGAAGCAATAGCGAGTGGTTGCGTACCCCAGTCGTGAAGATCACCACCACGACGCAAAGGCGCCGTTTCAGGCAAAAGATAAATACACAGCGTGGACACAATGCCCAGTGCCATGACGTAGACAATCAATCCGACGGAGCTTCCGCCCGTGATTTGAAGCATCTTCACGGCCACCAGTCCGAGTACGCCGCTCCCGACCAACGATCCGATCTGCCAGATCAGCGCAATGCCGCTACAACGCACGCGCGCCGGAAAGAGTTCGGGAAAGAGCGATGCCTGCGGTGCATAGCAAAGACTGTGGCCGACTGTAATCGCGAGAATCATGACTGTCTGGATCGCCAGACGACTGCCGCTGTCGACGGCATGAAATAGCGGCACGACCAGCAGGACCTGCAGCACGCTGCCGGCAATAAACGTGGCGCGTCGGCCGATCCGGTCCGATAGTGCGCCTGCAAGCGGAATCGCGATCAGTTCAAGCGTGACTGCAACGATGATCGTCTGAAGCAGCAGGCTCTCACTAATACCGTGCACACGGCCGTAGGCCAGCACGATCATTGTGTACATCGCAAACGTGCAGGCTTCGATCAGCTTCGCTCCAACACCCTTCAGGATCGTGGAGCCGAATTGCCGGACGACTTCCACGACCGGGCGCGACTCGACCGCCTGCGTCTTGCGAATCTCCGCGAAGACCGGCGACTCCTCCGTACGCAACCGGATATACAGGCCCACGACAACCAGCACGATGCTGCCGAGGAACGGCAGCCGCCAGCCCCAGGCGAGCAGTTGCTCATGCGTGAGCGTGGCAGTGAGGATGGCGAAGATGCCCGCCGGAATCAGGAAGCCCGCAGGTGCGCCGAGCTGGACGAGGCTGGCGAAGAAACCCCGCTTAGGCGGCGGCGCATATTCGGCCGTCAGCAACACGGCGCCCGCTTGTTCTCCGCCAACGCCAAAACCTTGCAGTACGCGGATCAGGATGAGCGACGCCGGCGCCCAGATGCCGATCTGCGAATAGTCAGGCAGCAGCCCAATCAGGAATGTCCCAAGGCCGACAATCAGTATGGTGACGATCAGCGCCTTCTTGCGGCCAATGCGATCACCAAAATGTCCGAACACAATGCCGCCTAACGGCCGCGCGATAAAACCCACGGCGTAAGTCGCGAATGCAGCAAGTGTCCCGATCAGCGGGTCACTGCTCGGGAAAAATTTCGTGCCGAACACGAGCACTGCAGCCGTGCCATAGACGAAGAAATCGTAGTACTCGGCAGCGGTTCCTATAGTCGATGCGAAGGCGACGCAGCGTAACATCGCGCTACTGTTCTGAGCTGCCATTGCCTGTCTCCTTGTTATGATGCCGCGCAGTTAAGCCGCAGTTAAGCGCCGCAATTAAACACCGCCGCTCACCAGTTCCAGAGCGTGCCGTCTCCGAGTCGCGCGACCGGCAGGTAAGCCGGGTCGTAGGGATAGCGCGCCGCGAGTTCTTCGTCGATATCCACGCCATGGCCGGGTGCATCCCCGGGATACATCGTGCCGCGATCGAAGGTCCACGCATGGGGGAAAACATCAAGCGCTTCCTTCGGGAAACCCATGTATTCCTGCACACCGAAATTCGGTACCCACAAGTCGAAATGAAGCGCCGCGCCCATGCAGACCGGCGACAAATCCGACGGCCCGTGGCAACCGGTGCGCACCTGATAAAGCGAAGCGAAATCCGCAATACGCTTCAGGTGCGTGATGCCGCCCGCATGCGTGAGCGTGGCGCGAATGTAGTCGATCAACTGCTCTTCAATCAGTTGCTTGCAGTCCCAGATGCTGTTGAATACTTCGCCCACCGCGATCGGCGTCACCGTGTGCTGGCGAATCAACCGGAAGCCGGCCTGATTCTCGGCCGGCGTTGGATCTTCCATCCAGAACAAACGATGCGGCTCGATTGATTTACCCAGGCGGGCGGCTTCGATTGGCGTGAGACGGTGATGAACATCGTGGAGGAGATGAGTGTCGAAACCGAATTTATCGCGTACTGCTTCGAAGAGTTTCGGCACGAAGTCGAGATACTTTTCCGACGACCACGTTTGCTCTTCTACCGCGCCTTTGGTCGCCGGCTCATACATGCCCGCGCCCTTCGATACGCCATACACCGAACGCATGTTGGGCACGCCGCATTGAATGCGGATAGCCTGGTACCCCTCCTCCACATGCTCCGCATAACGGTCGAGGGCTTCAGGAATATCTCGTCCGGTCGCGTGCCCGTAGACCATCACGCTTTCACGCGACGCGCCGCCAAGCAGCTTGTACAAGGGCAGATTCGCAACCTTGCCGAGGATGTCCCACAGCGCCACGTCCACCGCGGCGATGGCGGTCATGGTCACCGGCCCGCGACGCCAGTAAGCGCCTTTGTATAAAAACTGCCAGATGTCTTCTATTCGTCCTGGATCACGACCGATCAGCAGCGGACACACGTGGTCTTTCAAATAAGACGCCACCGCAAGTTCGCGGCCATTGAGGGTGGCGTCGCCAATTCCATAGACCCCTTCGTCGGTCACCACTTTCAACGTGACGAAATTGCGTCCCGGACAACTGACGATGACATCGGCGCGGACGATTTTCATGGGGATTTCCTTGAGGTGCGATCAGTGGAATTGATGCTACCATACAAGTAGACTTAATCGTCAACCAAGGGTTTTCCCGCTTCAGGCTATTTAAAATGTCCGATAAATCCGTGCTTTGCCGCAAATCGCTCCCATTGATCCAGGATCATCTGCTGACGCCCGAGTGGCGCGATCCACGCATTGGCATTGTTCATTTGGGCATCGGAAATTTTCATCGGGCGCACGAAGCGGTTTATACGGAAGAGGCCATGCTTGCCGCAGGTGGTGACTGGGCAATCTGCGGCGTCACGCTTCAAGGCGATGTGACAAAGCGCGATGCGTTGATGGCGCAGGATGGCTTGTATAGCCTGGTGGAGCGTGGGGCGGAGGGTGTGAAGACAACGGTTCTCCGGGCGCTGCGTGAAGTGCTTGCGCTACCGCATGACCGCGCGCGCCTGTTCGAGTTGCTCGCCGACACCAATGTACGGATCGTCTCGCTGACAGTCACGGAAAAAGGCTACTGCCGCGATACGAAGACCGGCGATGTCGACCTCGGCCATCCCGGCATCGCATATGATCTGGCGCATCCTGGCGAGCCCGGCACGGTACCGGGCATCCTCGTCGCTGCATTGAGAATGCGGCGCGATGCCGGCATCGCGCCGTTCACAGTGCTTTCTTGCGATAACCTTTCGCACAACGGCGCAGCATTGCGCCAGGTGGTCTGCTCCCACGCTCGCATGCTCGATGAAGCGCTGGCAAGCTGGATCGAACGCGAAGTCGCTTTCCCGTCAACCATGGTCGACCGCATTGTTCCTTCGACCACGAACGCAGACCGCGATGCCGCTACCGCTGCGCTTGGGCTACGCGACGAAGCGCCGGTCCCGTGCGAGCCTTTTCGTCAATGGGTAATCGAGGATTGCTTCCCTGCCGGACGACCCGCGTGGGACCAAGCAGGCGCGCAACTCGTGGATGATGTAATTCCATTCGAGCTTGCCAAGCTGCGCATGCTTAACGGCACCCATTCGACACTCGCGTATTTGTCGATGCTGGCGGGGTTCGAGACAATCGACGAAGCAATTTCATTCGGACCCCTGCGCACGCTTATCCATTCGATGATGACGCAAGAGATTGCACCGACTTTGAGTGTTCCGGCTTCGTTCGACCTCATGGCGTATCGCGATGCACTGCTGGACCGTTATACGAACCCGGCGTTGAAACATCGCTGTGCGCAGATTGCCATGGACGGTAGTCAGAAAATTCCGCCGCGTCTTCTCGCAACGATTGCAACGCGCCTGGAACACGGCGAGTCAATAGCGAGGCTGGCACTTGGCATTGCAGCGTGGTTCGTTTTCCTGTGCGGACGCGCCGACGACGGGACGACTTTCGTTATCAGCGATCCGCTGGCCTCGCAGTTGACTGCGCTGGCTACCCATTCGGGCGGCGATCCGAAAAGTCTTGTCGATGCGATGCTTGGTTGCCGCGATGTATTTAGTCTCGAACTTGCTTCGAACGAAGTGTTCCGGCGCGCTCTGATTGAGGCCGTCACGCAGTTGAAAACCGGAGCAAGATCGGCGATCGAGAAAACCAACCACAAGGCCTCCGAGACCAAGTCAGCGTCACGGCAAAACCTCTGAAGCACGAGGGACATTCACCTCCACCGCCTTGCGCCAGCGCACCGTCGCCAGCATGGACGCGACGACGATCAAACCACCGCCGACCCATGCAACAAGCGATATCTTCTCGCCCAGCCACATCCAGGCGAACAAAGCGCCGAATGCGGGTTCGCTACCCATCAGCAACGCAACGCGGGTTGGACTGCTGCGTTTGATCGCGTAGTTTTGCGCGAAGAACGCGAACAACGTGCACGCAAAAACCAGATAAAACACGCTGCCCCAAAACGACTCATGTCCGGCGAACGACGGCACGTGCTGCCACTGCTTCGGCGCAAACACAAGCGCCACCGCTGCACTGCCAAACGCGACCACACCCGACTGCACGGCCGTCACTGACAAAGGCGGCAGCGAAGAATCACGCATCACACGTTTCGTCACACAGACATTCAGCGCACGCAGCAAAGCGGCAAACAGGATCAGTGCATCGCCGGGATTTAACGCGACCGAACCGTCACCGGCAAGCAGCCATGCGCCTAACAACGAGAGCGCGACTGCTGCCCATTCAATCCGTCCGGGCCGGCGCTTGAGCAGCATCCACTCGACCAGCGGCGTCAGCACCACGCAGAGGCTAATCAGGAACGCCGCATTAGATGCGCGCGTCATCAGCACGCCAAATGTTTCGCTTAGGAAAATGCCCAGCAGCAGCAAGCCTGCTATAAACACGCCGCGCAGCGTTCGCGCGTCGGCCTGACGCAAACTTCGCAACGCCGGCGATAACATCACGAATGTAATGCCGAATCGCAGCGTCAGCAGGCCCAGCACCGGATAAAACACGAGTGCGCTCTTGACGACTCCATAACTGGTTCCCCACACCACCGCGACCACCAGCAACATGAGATCGGACAATAAGAGCAGGCGGTCTTGCTTGGGCATGATCGGACCTCAGTAGATGAGTCCGTATTGTCGAGCGTTGCACATGCGACGATAATCGGGTCGATGCGCAAAGCCTTTATGTCGCAGATGCATTAATCCTGCGCCCCAACTCGCGACGGCCCGATGAATCAAACCGAACTCTTTGCATTGCTGCCCGACATGGCGGTATTCGCCCGTGTCGTCGATGCCGGCAACTTTTCCGTAGCCGCGCGCCAACTCGGCAGCACACCGTCAACGGTCAGCCGCCAGATCAAACGTCTTGAGGAAGCGCTTGCCACGCGGCTGCTTGAACGATCCACGCGCAAGGTGAAGGTGACAGAATCAGGCGAACAGGTGGTTCGATTCTGCCGCGACATCGTGAGCGCGGCGTCGGGCGCCGTGGATGCCGCCGGTTCACTGGTCGGCCGGCCGCAAGGGAAAGTCAGCGTGAGCGCGCCAACGGCCTTTGCGAAAACAGTCATTCATCCGCTCGTGCCGGGCTTTTTGCGCGCGTATGAAGAAGTCGACTTGCAGTTGCTTTATGCAGATCATGAAGTCGATCCGCTTGAGAACGATCTCGATCTCGTGATCCGCCTAACAGATCATCCACCGCCCGGTCTGGCGGGACGGCGGCTGGGTTCGGTCCGCTGGATGTTGTGTGCTTCGCCCGCGTATCTGCATGCGCGCGGTACACCCAAGCACCCACGTGATCTCACGCAGCACGACTGCCTTTATCTCGGCGAAACCGTCGACGACAACCGCTGGCGTTTTCGGCGCGGCACGGAAACGCAGACCGTGGAGGTGAGCGGGCGATATATAGCGAACCATGCAGGCGCGCGACTCGAAGCGGCGCAGCAGGATTTCGGCATTGCAAGCCTGCCGCAGTTCAGCGCAGCCGAAGCGTTAGAAAGTGGCGAGCTCGTGCAAGTGCTCGCCGACTGGGATCTCGAAGCACTCGCTTATGTAGGCTCGGTGTGGTTGCTGTATCCACCGAATCGTTTTCTTCCGCCCAAGGTACGGGCGTTGATCGATTATCTGGTCGAGCATATACGCGACAGCAAGTGACATTGGCTTGGCGCGTTGCTTAAACGCTTAAGGATGCGTTCTTGGGCCCGCTAGCCCATGTCAGAAGTCGAGCCGACCTAACAATTCGTCGAACGGGCCATCACATGCGAAACACAAGATGTGGGCAGGCTCCTTTCCCACACCTTGGTAATTCTGATTAGCTACGAGATTTTTTTCGGCGAGTCAAGGCGCGATCACTCACTTTCCCAGTAGCGATTTCTCAGCTTTCCAATAACCAGGCGTGTAGTTCCAAGTAGCCCCGTTGCCGGGTTGGTCGGTTACATACACATAGTTTGCTGTCGTTCCATTGACTGTGGTTTGCATTTGAGCTTGAGTCGCGGCGTAGGTCAGCAACCAAGTCTTAACCCCAAGCGAATTTGCCGTACTTTGAGCCGAATTGAGGTTGGTGAGATTTTTTTGGTATGCGGTATAGGAGTCTTCAAGTATCACTATGTGCTCACCCTTTTGTGCGCCGGAGATAAAACAATTATTATTTCCCCATGTACCCGCATTCCAAACTACTGTGCCGGATATCCCCACGTCTTTCATTGTCGAACGGATCGCACTCCATTTAGGTGGAGTGCCTGAGCATTTTTGCTGATCAGTCAACTGAGGCTTCTCACTCGTACTATCATTATCGTAAGCAGCCTCATCGAAGAAAATTCCATCAACGCCACCGAGCGTGGTTTTGTAAGCCTTTAAGTTGGCAGAAATATCGCTGTAAGTGTTGCTGGTAAACGCGTTTGAATTTTGTTAACTTTCGGCGTCGTCATTACGCCGGGGTACCGATGAAGTGTGTCGTAGAGCTGACCGAAGCCGAGGATCAGACGTTGCAACAG
>NZ_JBLKRU010000032.1:0-92212 GCF_047608185.1 Caballeronia eucalypticola | reverse complement strand
GGTTGTAAATGAACACTTCGAGTGAGCGGTTCGCCCTCACTTTTACGGCTCTGGCTTTATGCTAACCCGCGCGGTTCAACTCTTCCTGTGGGGCCAGCCCTTACTTCCACGGAAGTCATACTGACTTTGTCCAAAGCGACAAAGAAACGAAGCAAAGAAAACGCTTTCACCGCTCTACCCTAAGTGTCCACAGCGTGCAGTTTCTATTCATGGGTGCCCCAAAAGCACGGTGCTCGCCAGAGCCACGGATGTGTGAACCCCTCCTTCTCGCGAATCCTGACAGTAAAACGCTGCGCCCCGTACGCTCTCGGGCAAGCACTAGCGACTGAACCTGCCCAAGAAGCACCCCGCGCTATCCGCGGAAAACCAACCTCCAAACTTATATGCATGCCGAATCATCTTTTAAACCACCGAAAAATGGATCTGCAGAATGCATAAAGCATAACCCGGCAAATAACATTGCAAACCGATAGCTAACCCGCGAAGCACCACAGCGGCAAATAAGGGTGGGGCGGTGCGGGTTTCTATGGCGAGGGTGCTTGCCCGAGAGCGTACGGGGCGAAGCGTTTTACTGTCAGGATTCGCGAGAAAGAGGGTTTCACACATCCGTGGCTCTTGCGAGCACCGTGCTTTTCGGGTACCAATGAATAGAAACTGCACGCTGTGGACACTTAATTTTTAGAGAGGTGAAAGCGTTTTCTTTGCTTCGTTTCTTTGTCGCTTTGGACAAAGAAATGACGTGCCGCCACGCACAGTGGCTAATAGTGATAAAGAAAATAGCCAACATAAAACCCGCGAAGACCTGAAAAGCAGCGACCCGGCAATGAACCCGACCGCTAACCCTAAAACCCGTGCAACCCGGCATTAACCCTGACCGCTAACGCCGAAACCAACCCACCCAAACCCGAGTGCGAACGAAACCAATCCCGCGACTATCCCTAAGCGGCGATAATGTGACTTGCATGGCGCACAGAGCCGCCCCCTCCGCGAGGGTTTCACCCGATTCCAATAGCGAATCCACGCGCCCCCAAGAACAACAACCTTCTTCGCCACCAAACCAAACCGACAATGAAAAACTCGCCGGCATATCTAGTACGCAAAGAACCTTTCACTGTCGTTTCAATTCACGCATAGGCCCACCCGATGGCTCAAAGCTACTCGAACTGGTTCGTGCGTGCGCGCCTCAAAACGCGGCAATTGATGCTGCTCGCGGCCATGGAAGAAGAAGGCAATGTCCGTCGCGCCGCCGATGTCCTCGGCATGACCCAGCCCGCGGCATCGCGTCTGTTGAAGGAACTGGAGGACGTGCTGGAAGTGCGGCTCTTTGACCGCACACCGCATGGAATGCACGCCACGCTGTACGGTGAAGTGATGATCCGGCATGCGCGCATGGTGCTGTCGAATCTGAACCAGGCGCACGACGAAATCTCCGCGTTGCGCGCCGGGCTCGTGGGCCAAGTACAGATTGGCGCCATTGCCGCAGCCGCCGCGACCATGGTGCCGCTTGCTATCGCACGCGTGAAAGCGTTGTATCCGCAATTGCAGATCTGGCTGCAAGTGGAGACTTCAGACGTCATGCTGCCGCTGGTTGCCGAAGGCCATCTCGACATCATGATCGGCCGCGTACTCGAGCGGCAAGGCCAGTTCAAGGATGCCGTGCGTTACGAGCCCATTGCAGAGGAGCCGCTATGCGTGGTCGTGCGCCCCGGGCATCCGCTCGAACACGCGGCCGGGCTGACCATGCACGACATTGTCAATGCCGGCTGGGTTCTGCATCCCCCTGGCAGCGTGCTGCGCCACAGGTTCGACATGGTGTTTTCGCAGATCGGCCTTAGTTCGCCGCAGAATGTGGTGAACACCAATAACATTGTCGCCATCTCAGGCATCTTGCTGCAAAGCGACATGCTCGCGGTCATGCCTGAAGAGGTCGCGCGGCAATACGAGGAATTCGGTACGCTCAAGCGGCTGGCGATTGAATTGCCGTGCCGCATGGACGCATTTGGCATCATCACGCGGCAAACGCAACTATTGTCGCCCGCGGCAACCGTCGTGCTTCGAGCACTGCACGACGCCGCACTCGAAGTGTATGGCGCACGGCAAGATGTCATTGGTTAAGGGACTGCTTGAGGCCGACACGTCACGAGCGACGCGCGACCCTTAAGTTATATTGCAGGTCGATTTCATCATTCACGGAGTGTTACCCATGATCATCGAAGAGAATAATCAGCTGATGCTGCGGCCACTCGAACGTACCGATCTCCACTTCGTCCACAGCCTGAACAACAACGCAAAGATCATGCGTTACTGGTTCGAAGAACCCTACGAAACGTTCTCTGAGTTGTCTCAGCTATACGATCGCCACGTCCACGATTTGCGCGAGCGCCGCTTCGTCGCTGTCGACAAGGCGGGCGAAACGGTGGGGCTCGCAGAATTGATCGAGCTTGATTACATCCATAGGCGCGGCGAGTTCCAGATCATCATTGCGCCCGGCGCTCAAGGCCAAGGGTACGCAACCAACGCAACCTTGCTCGCAACGGACTACGCGTTTTCCGTGCTCAATCTGCGCAAGCTTTATCTGATCGTCGATGTGTCGAATCAGTCAGCCATTCACGTCTACGAGAAGTGCGGCTTCAAACAGGAAGCGGAACTGATCGAAGAGTTTTTCGGCAACGGACGCTATCACAATGCGTATCGCATGTGCATTTTTCAGCACGATTTCCTCAAGCAAATGCAGACAGGCAAGTAAGATTCAACGCGCGGCTTAAGCACGCGCAAGCGATTCTGCCCGTTCGTTTCCGCGCTGCGTGTTCGCCAGCGCTCATAACTCAAGAGCGGTTTTTGCTATGTCCCGCACGCCCACAAGCACGCGAGCCAGCTAGTTAGCGACACTAAACCGCTGGCGCTCTCCCTTGACGAACCCGTGCTGCCTCACCAGTTGCCCTTCGTCGACTTAACAACAATTGACATATACCCAGATCCTTTCTGCTATTGAAAGCGCGATGCTGCACAAAGCAGGTAGCACTCGGTAAGGTTTCCGGGTTCGTTTGTTCGGCCAGCCACATTCACCAGATAGCCTGCTTGTTAAATTCCGCCCGCTTACAAAAACAAACACGGGGCGGTCCATGTCTAATCCAGTTCGTTCGCGAGCGATCTCGCTTGCTCCATCACTGCTGCTGATTCCCTTTCTCCTGAGTCCCATTGCGGCGGCAGCAGCATGCGCCGTGAACGGCCTCGATACGGTTTGCAATTCAAAATCGCCGAACCCATGGACGACGACCATCGGTACAGGCCCTGCGCGGGGCAATAACAATCGAACAGTCACTGTCCTGAACGGCGCGACGATTGACACGCAAGAAATCTCGGCGATCAGCCTCGCTGACCACGCCAAAATCACGGTTCGCTCGGGCGGCACGGTCAGCACTTTCGCCGTTGGAGAGTGGGGCAACTATCGCACCGGCGTGAACACCATCGAATTCCGTGACAACGGTTCGCTGACCGTTCAAGCCGGCGGCAAGGTGCTGTCCACTGGCACGGAGAACACCGCCGAGGCCGTCAACTTGCAAGGCCATGGCAACGTCATCACCAACAGCGGTTTGATCCAGGCGCTCAATGCCCGCGCCATCTGGTTCCAAAACGTTACCGGCACAAACACGGTCATCAATAACAAAACCGGTGTGATCGAGTCACCCGGCAGCGTGATCGGTTCGACCGCCGACGCGCCGGTCCATTTCACCAACAAGGGCACAGTTCTCGGCGATATCGACTTCGCGGGCGGCGACGACGTCATGCGCATCTACACCGGCTCGTCGGTGTCGGGTGCGATCGACGGCGGCGCAGGCAATAACAAGTTGTTCCTGAGCGGCCTCGGCGTCGACACGCTGACTGGCAACATCGCCAACTTCCAGACGCTCACGAAGACCGACGCGGGTACATGGACCGTCAACGGCATCCCGGTCGATGTGCAAAGTGCTGAAGTGGCAGGCGGTACGTTGATCCTGACGGGCGATAACAGCACCTACACGGGCCAGATGCTCGTCGATGCCGCCGGCACGCTCCAAGGCCGCGCGCAGAGCCTGCCCAACGCGATCACCGACAACGGGCTGGTCCGCTTTGCACAGACCGACGACGGCACCTACACGGGCTTGTTGAGCGGCACGGGCGCGATCGAGAAAACAGGTGCGGGCACATTGTTCCTTGCACCCGCTTCGACCGGCGGCAACACGTATTCGGGCGGCACGCTGATCACGCAAGGCACGCTGAACATTGCAGCCGATAACGCATTGGGCGCGGCCACGGGTGGTCTCACGTTCAACGGCGGCACGCTGCAACTGAACAACAGCCTCGACCTCGCCGCAACGCGTGCGATCTCGATCGGCGACAACGGCGGCACGATCGACACGCAGCAGTATTCATCGACGCTCTCACAAGGGGTAACGGGAACCGGCTCGTTGACAAAGCTCGGTAGCGGCTTCCTCACGATGAACGGCGTCAGCACCTACGGCGACACGAACGTGCTGGCGGGCACCCTTGCGGTCGGCGATGCACAACACAACCTGGCCAGCATCGGTACGGGCACAACGACCGTTGCGCAAGGCGCCACGCTCGGCGGTTACGGCACCGTAATGGGCTCCGTCGTCAACTCGGGAACGATCGTCGCGGCCAACGCATTGCCGGCTTTCTCGGCATCGTCGACCGGCACGTTCGCGATCCACGGCGACCTCACCAACACTGCCACGATCAACTTGGCGGCTGCATCCGGCGTGACGGGCAACATATTGAATGTGAGCGGCAACTACGCGGGTGGGACCAACGCGCAGTTGATTGTGAACACTGTGATGAACGCGGGCGGCCCAGCGTCCAACCAGTTCACCGATCAACTCGTCATTGGCGGCAACGCGACCGGCAGCACGCTTGTGACGGTGCGTCCTAGCGGCCTGGGCGCGCTGACCGTAGGTGACGGCATCAAGATCGTCCAGGTGAACGGCACTGCTGCCGCCACGGCCTTCCATACGGCTGCGCCGGTTCAGGCCGGGGCGTACCAGTATCTGTTGTATCAAGGCGGCTCAAACCGTCCCGAGGACTTCTACTTGCGTTCATCGCTTGAGACCGTGCCTCCTGTCACAACACCGCCGGTTACTACACCGCCTGTTACAACGCCGCCGGTTACAACGCCGCCGGCTACAACACCTCCGGCCACCACGCCGAGTGACCCCGGCGCGGTCATTACGCCGGTGACGCCGATCGTATCCGCGGGTTCGCCGGGTTCAACGCCCGCTTCCCAGCCGTCGGTCATTGCATACCGTCCCGGCGTGGTCGGCTACACGATGACGCCATCGCTCAACCTGGACTATGGTTTCTCGATCATGAGCCGGCTGCATGAGCGTGTCGGCGATGTCGCGAGCCTCGAGAATGCACAGGGAACACATGGCAACGGCGTGTGGGGACGTATCGGCGGACAGAGCTTGAACGCCGACTCGGGTGATCGTTTCTCCGCCGATGAACGCACGTTCTTCGCGCAGTTCGGCAAGGACTGGACGCTCTCGACGAACCCGGCCGGCGGCAGCACGCATGCAGGTGTCACGGTCACTATCGGCTCGTCGTCGGCAACCTTCGAAGACAGTGCGCGTAGCCTTAATCCGACGCTGACGAATGCTACCGGCTCAGTCGAAACGCAGGCGCAATCGCTTGGTGGTTACTGGACCAAGTATCTGAAGGACGGCAGCTACTTCGACGCCGTGGCGCAACTCACCCACTATCGCAACAAGTTCGGCGATGTGTACGGTGGTGGCGCTTCGCAGAATGGCGTTGGCACGGGTCTGTCCGGTGAAGTGGGCAAGCCGTTCCTGATCGGGTCGACGACGATTGCCATTGAGCCGCAAGCTCAGTTGATGTACCAGTATTTGCATCTGAACGGTTTCGACGATGGCATCTCGCCGGTGTCGGGTACGTCGAGCAATGCGTTGCGTGGCCGGGCCGGCTTCCGGATCTTCAAGGCGAATTTGTCGAACGATACGAAGACGGGAGCAGCAACGCCCTACTTCACCGCCGACGTGCTGCATGATTTCCTGAACCCGGGGAATACGGCAGTGGATGGCGCCGCGTTCAACAGCGGTCTGTCGAAGACCTGGTATGAAGTCGGCGTGGGTGTCACGACGAGCATGAGCAAGTCGTCGGAGATGTACGCTAACGTAAAGTACTCGCGTAATATTGGCGGCGATTATCGCCAGGGGGTGTTTGGTCAGGTTGGGTATCGATATAGCTGGTAAGCGCTAAGTTTGGATTTGTTGTTCAGTTAAGCCCATGTTGGAAAAGCCGCCCTCGGAAACGAGCGCGGCTTTTTTGTATGGGCGGTTGGTTTTCGTTCGCACTTGGGGGGAGGGTTTTGGGTCAGTGGTCGGGGGCCGTGCTGGGTTGCACGGGTTCTGGGATTAGTGGTTTTGGGTCAATGCCGGGTTGCTGCTTTTTAGGTCTTCGCGGGTTTTATGTTGGCTATTTTCTTTATCACTATTAGCCACTGTGCGTGGCGGCACGTCATTTCTTTGTCCAAAGCGACAAAGAAACGAAGCAAAGAAAACGCTTTCACCTCTCTAAAAATTAAGTGTCCACAGCGTGCAGTTTCTATTCATTGGTACCCCAAAAGCACGGTGCTCGCCAGAGCCACGGATGTGTGAACCCCTCCTTCTCGCGAATCCTGACAGTAAAACGCTTCGCCCCGTACGCTCTCGGGCAAGCACTAGCGACTGAACCTGCCCAAAGGAGCGCCCCGCGTTATCCGCGGAAAACCTGTCACCGAATTTGTACGCATACCGAACCATCCTTTAAGCCACCAAGAAATGGATTTGCAGAATGCATAAAGCCTAACCCGGCAAATAACAATGCAAACTCATAGCTAACCCACGAAGCAGCACGGCGGCAAATACGCGTGAGGCCGTGCGGGTTTCCTTGGCACTGGTGCTAGCCCGAGAGCGTACGGGGCGAAGCGTTTTACTGTCAGGATTCGCGAGAAAGAGGGTTTCAACCATCCGTGGCTCTGGCGAGCACCGTGCTTTTGGGGCACCCATGAATAGAAACCGCACGCTGTGGACACTTAGGGTAGAGCGGTGAAAGCGTTTTCTTTGCTTCGTTTCTTTGTCGCTTTGGACAAAGAAATGACGTGCCGCCACGCACAGTGGCTAATAGTGATAAAGAAATCAGCCAACATAAAACCCGCGAAGACCTAAAGAGCAGCAACCCGGCAATGAATCCGACCGCTAACGCAGAACCCATGCAACCCAGCAAAGAACCAGACCGCTAACGCCAGAACCTAGCCCCAACCCAACCCCCACCCAAAACCCGCACACCAAACAGAAACAACCTTAAAAAGAAACAATAAACTGCGTGCCCGACGCCAACGTCCTGACAGACAACTGCCAATTATGCGCCAGCGCAATCTCTTTGCAGATCGAAAGACCCAACCCGGCGCCGTCGTGTTGCGCATCGGGCGCGCGCCAAAAGCGCTCAAACAAAAACGGCAGATGTTCAGGACTAACGCCAGCCCCCTCATCCTGAACGCAGATGGTCGTTTCATCGACTGAAACAATGACGGAACCATTCGAAGGCGTAGCATTGATTGCGTTTTCAACTATGTTTTTCAGCAAGATGAAAAGCGCACTCCTGTCAGCCCGGATTGTCGGGGGAATGACAGGCGCGTCAACATGCAACTTCACCTGCTTCTTGTCTGCCTTGCGCGCCAGATATTCCACAACATCCTCGGCAACATCGACCTTGTCGACCTCACCAAACTCAAAGTTCTGAGATTCGCTTACTTCAGCAAGGTGCAGAAGTTGCCGGACCTGCCGCGCCATCAAATCGATTTCTCGAAATAACAACTCCTTGTTCTCAACCTCGGGTTGCAACTCGATCTGTCCTCTTATCAACGTGAGCGGCGTTTGAAGTTCATGAGCGGCCGAGGCAAGAAATTGTTGTTGTACAGCGAACCCATTTTCGAGGCGCGCCAAGGCGTCATTGAACGCGATAAGAATGGGCTTAATTTCACTGGGAACGCCCTTGATGGAAAGCCGCATGCGAAGGTTCTGCGGCGTGATTGAAGCGGCGGAATCCGATGCCACGCGCAAAGGCCGCAGCACACGCCGAACCGTGAACGTCAAGGTCAGGCCGAAGATGATGGTGGTGATCAGCAAGGTATAGCTCACGACCTCCGGAATCGGCTCGATCCGTTCGCCAAGCACAGCTTTATTGAACGCCACGCTCGCCGCGCTCTGCAAGAAATAGGGTGTCTGGCCGCGCGTAATCTCCAGAGTCACAACGTCAAAGGGCTTGTCCTTGATAGTCACGCGTTTCATGACACCGAGAGATCGTGTCAAATCACCAGCATCCGGGGACGGAACGTTCAGCGCGCCGCCGGATGCAAAAAGCACGTGTCCCGAAGCATCGAGCGCCCGGTACCACAACTCCGTCGGTGCGAAGTCGAAGAGCCACGTCGCCCGCTCATCAAGGACTACCGAGACCGGTCGCCCCGACTCGTCAAAGCGCAACTTGGAAGCTAACATGTGGGCGCTTCTTACGCTCTCGCCCATCCGGAACCTGTCGGGTGGCAAGTGATTAAATGCATAGAGCACGATTGCAGCGATGACGGCAAGACACATCGCCAACGCCGCTACGCTGGTGATCCATAAACGCGCCGAGAGGCTTCTGATCCAATAGCTGAACATGATGATGCTATCCGTGTAACTTGATCGACCGCGATCAAGGATAGAGTTGCGCGATATGAGCGCCCACCAGGGGATGCACCCTTCGCGCTCCGTCCGTGTGACGCTACCGGTCTTCGTAAGTCATCCCGCGCCGTGACCGCTTGCGGCTAACAGATCAGCCTCTATTCGCGGGCGTTGCGACGCAGTATGAAGCTCGGGACGAAAGACGTACCCATGACCGCGAAAGGTTTCTATGAACTCACATGCACCCACTATCTGCCTGATCCGCTCACGCAGCCGATGCACCCAGACGCCGACGTTGGTGCAAGCGCTCGCCGAGTCGGAATGCATGCTTTGAGCAATGGCGGCTTTCGAGAATATCCTGCCCGGCGCTGTTGAAAACAGCGCGAGTATGGCGTATTCATGCTGGGTCAGCGAAACTGGATCATCAAGATAAGTGAGCGATCGCAGCCCGTAATCCAGCTTGAACCCGCCAAACGAAAAAGGCGTCCGGTACGTAGGGTCCTGAAAATGATGCTCCCCAACTCGTCGCAGCACGGTACGAATTCTCAGTAACACTTCGTGCACGTTGAACGGCTTGGAAATAAAATCGTCAGCACCACACTCGAGCGCGACAATACGTTCGATCGCGTCGTCGCGTTCACCAAGCATGATAATTGGCATGTCATCCTGATCGATTCTCAACGCCTGAAGTGCTCGAAGCGCAGGCAAACCGCCGCGTCCGGACGAACCGCTGGCCATCAGGATCAGCGCGGGCCGCTCCTCTTTGATCCGGCGAGCCACCTTGCTTGCGTCATATAGAACCGCGGCTTCGTAACCATCGGCCTGCAAGGCGTTGCGCAAAACATCGCGACATCCAGGGTCATTGTCTACGACGAGGATAAGCCGCTTCATTGCTGCCCTTCATCGCGTTGCCCTTCGTCAGTCTGCAAAGGCGGACACTCAAGCGGCTGGACGGCGAAACCTGCGCCCCTGATGTTCCCGAGCCGTGCAGTCGCGCCCACCGCAAGCAGCTTCTTTCGCAGCCGGTGAATAGTCACTTCAAGCGCGTTGGGGGTGACTGCGTCGCCCATACCCCATCCCGCATGCTCAAGCGACGCATGGCGCACTGTCCGGCCGCCGGCTTTCAATAAAACAGACATGATCTGCAATTCAGCGGGCGCAAGCGGGATGGACTCCTCGCCGCATCGCATGGCATGTTGCTGCGGATCAATGGCGATATCTGCAAAGCTCAGAATCAGCGTTGTCATTTCGGCCGGCCTGCGCATCAGCGTTCGAACGCGTGCTACCAGCTCACTCATTTCAAATGGCTTCGTGACGTAGTCGTCCGCGCCGGTCTCGAGCCCTTCTATCCGGTCGTGCAACGCATCGCGCGCGGTCAACATCAAGCACGGAGTCATGGTTCCGGCAGCACGCAGGGTGCGCAGAAAATGCAACCCGTCGCCATCAGGCAGCCCGCGGTCAAAGATCATTACCGAATAGTCGCCATGGCTTAAGCCATAGGCTGCTTCAGAAAGATTGCTGAAGATATCGGTTTCGATTCCGGCAGCCAACAACGATTGCCGGATCATGTCCGCCAGTCGGGCATGATCCTCGATCAGGGCAATTCGCGACATATGGCCGGTTTATTTGAATTGATAGAGATAAGCCACCTTGGCTTCAGGAATGAATCGCCTGCCAACGATAGGGCTGTCAGTAATTCCGCTGCTCAGGTAGGCGACGCCCAGATCAAAGCTTAAGAGCTGGTTGCGCGTTACGCGATAGTCGAACTTGGCGCCGACTGTTTCTGTGTAGGCGGATGTGCCGGTGTAGGCAGGTCGTCCGGCTCGCGCCTCGGACGTCCTTACGCCATAGTAATAGTCAACATAATTGCCGTTGAGCCAAGTGGTGCCAACGTGCGGTTCTATGGAGAAGTTACCATAATTCAAGGTCTTGCCGAACGCGATATCCGCCTTCTGTCCTTTGTTTCCGCCTGTCAGGTAGTCACCCGACAGGTCGCCGTATGGCGTCGTCCATTTGAACGCGGGGCCTAGCCAGAATGCGGCGCGCCGGGTCTGCATCCCGTTGAGTATGGGTGCGTCAGAGCCCTTGTAGCCATCTGCGATCGCGTAATTTCCACGCAGTGTGAACGCCACACCGCCCCAATTTCCGACCTTCAGATCAAGCGTTGTACCAATTGCATGTATCCATTTATCGTCGAAGAAGAAAAACGGAACCGGCGTTATGTGCGTGCCATAACCTTTGTAAGGTGACTGCTCAAAAGCCGCCCCGCCGCCAAGTCCCCAGTGTGTAACGTTCGTGGCGTTGCTCAGGATCGCAAAGCCGCTCGTATCGGTGTTGGGCAGATTCGCGCCAGGACCTTCTGCCGAAGCCGCGCCCGAATACGTCAGTACGGATGCAACGGCGAATAGCAGTCGATACTCGCGACGAAAGTGGCTTTGTCGCGTTCTCAAACGCATCAGTTCGTGATCCTTATTATTCAGCAGACTATGACCAATGACTGCTGTCGAGCATTGGTTATCTAAAGCAATGTCGAGTCACGTCAGGCGATCTGCTCAACCCATTGACTCCGCCAGCCCGGTGCTTCAAAAGGATCCGAAAAATACTGAGTCTCGTGAATGACCTTGCCGTTGCAGAACTCCATGATGCTTACCGTGAAAGTTGCTTGCCCCGCATAGGTGATCGTGTATTCCGTGATCCAGAGGCGGCCTTCGCCTTGGATTCGCCTGACGTTGAAACCTGAAGGCTTGTCAGGATGATGACCGCGCAGTGCCTGCAAATTTTTTCGCCCAATGATTCGCTCACCAGATTGGGGATAGTCACAGATGGCGTCGTCATCGTAGATATCATGTTCCGCGTCGAGATCGCCGTCCGCCGACGCTTGCCAATGCGCATTCAGCGCTTCACGTATTTTCTCTTCCTGCATGAGCGTCTCCGGATACCGTTCAGGTCTATCTCGAGGTACCTCTATTGAGCAGGTTGCGGAATAAAACCGGGGCTGCCCGTCTTGACCACTTCGTTGTAACGCTGCCGTGTCTCAATCCGGTTGACCTCGTCGAACGCGTCTGCCGGAAGCGCGGAGGTATCGAAATTCTCCCGTGCGCGGGCTGCGGTTTTAGGCGTTGTGAGCAAAGCCCCGCCCCGCTGAATTGCCCAGGCAAGCAATACCTGTGCTGGCGTCTTACCAAGTCGCGCAGCGACACGCGTGACGACCGGTTCCTCAAGCGGTCCCGGCCTGATTCCGTGACCCAATGGCGCAAAGGCCAGGAACACTATTTCGTGCTCTTTGCAGAATTCCAGAAGTTCCGTTTCTGGAAGATACGGATGGGCTTCTACTTGCACCGCCGCCGGCTTGATGCGTGCCGATTCATAGAGAGGCCGCAATTCGTCCAGGCCAATATCGGACAGGCCAATCGCCCCGCATCTTCCCTGGTCGACGAGATCTTCCATCGCCCGCCACGTGTCTTGCAATGTCACGCCTTTGTCGTAGATGACATCGCCGTTTTCATCGCGCGGGTCCTGCTCATCGCCGGGTTGAAATGCAAACGGAGTGTGTATCAGATAGAGATCAAGATAGTCGAGCCTGAGCCTTTCAAGACTTGCATCGAACGCCGGTCCAACACGTTCCGGCCGATGATTGGAGTTCCATAATTTCGTGGTCACGAAGATGTCTTCGCGCGCGATCCCGCCCGCAGCAAGCCCTATCCGCAGCGCTTCACCCACCTCGCGCTCGTTGCGGTATCGCTCGGCGCAATCAAAGTGTCGATAACCCGCTTCCAGCGCGTCCTTGGTCGCACTGATGGTTGTCGCCGGATCGGGAATCAGCGTGCCGAATCCGAGCGCGGGCATATGGCCGCGTCCGTGACTAAGTGCAATCTTTTTGCTCCGGAAACCGGAAGACTCAAGCATGGTCACACCTCCGCAATTTCAAGCCCTGCGATGGGGGACCCGCGCCTCACGCGTGCAGTCGTGAGCGAGGTCCATGAACAGAAAAAGCATCGACGTACTCGAGTCGTTAAATCGGTGAGCAGATTTGATGGCGGAATGCCCCCGCTGTTTCATGAACTGCTTACACTGCGGCCCGTTAAGTCGCGAAAAGCAAAGTCATTAAGGAAATCTAAAGTACCGCTTCATTAGCAGGCGTGACTTGGCGTTTTGGCGACAACGCGTGCTTGCAGAACAGTGCCCGGAAAGCCGTTCTTTCTCAAGCACGGACCGGTGTTGAATGCGGGGAAGTGAAGCTGTTAAACCAAACGCCAAACAGGTCCGGGTCTCGATCCAGTTTAGCAAATGAATTACCGGGCAGCAGTGAAGAGTTGCGGAAGGATGCAGCGCGGCGGTAGGAGGCGATTAGCCGATCTTGCGATGTCTTTGTCTGCATTGCTTACCGGAGATTACCGGCGCACGAACGATTCTTCAGACTGTCACGAGGTGTTGTTAAGTTCTGCGGCGACATGGTGTGTCGACGGAGAAAAGATGGACCCAGAGGTATCCGCCAAGACAGAAACGAAAGCATTCGCGGCAGCGCGAACTCAGCGAACACCCAGGCATTCCGCTATCGATAGCCGCGCTAATGTCCAGCGCCTGTTCGTCGGATTTGCCGGCGATCCGGCACGGCGTAGCCGCATCCGGCGCGACTGGCTGCTGTCGCTCGCGCTGCACGTGGGCGCGTTTTATCTATACGGCGCATGGTGGCCAACTCTTGCCATGACGATGCATCTGCGCGGCGTGTGGCTATCGATAGCGGACAACCTGCCGCATTACGATGTTGCGCTCGACGAGCCTGAGCGCGCACGCAACTTCCGCGCGCCCCGGATCTGGCACGCAGTGCTGATGAATCACCATCTGCATCAGTTGCATCATCGGCACCCCACGTTGCCGTGGACGGCCCTTCCTACGCTCGCGCGCGAGATTGCCGTGCCATCGGCAACTCGTGGCGACGCCGCCTACTTCCGGACCGCGCTCCGACAATCTCGCCGGTTCGGCAAGGTGCGTTGAACGGCCGTCGTGATGCAATGCACGTTAGCGTTGCATTAGCGCGACCTTAGATTTCGCGGACCCATCGAACCGTGCTCGCGCACGGATAAATCCACTCCGGACATAGCGCGCGGCCTCGCGAGTTCGCGACTTCGCGACTTCGCGACTTCATTACGGCTACCTTCCACGCCAGTTTACGCTTACCGAAACACGTGATCCCCTCTCCGAAAAATATGGACCCATCTACCTTGCATAAACAGGTAGCGTGTTATATGTTTATCCTAATCACTGAGTTCGCACATGACCGAATCGATCCAGGTTCAACTGAAGAAAGGCGCGCTCGATCTCTGCGTGCTGGCGTTGCTGGCGCGGGGAGAGAGCTATGGCTACGAGATCGCCAGCACGCTCGCCAGCGCCGTCGGCATGGGCGAAGGCACGATCTATCCGCTGATGCGCCGCATGCAGAACGACGGGCTGGTCGCCACGCGTCTGGTCGAATCGAGTAGCGGACCTTCGCGCAAATATTATCGGCTCACGCCATTGGGTCAGGACGCGCTCGAGGCGCATCGGCGTGACTGGCGGTCTTTCGTGGCGGCAGTCGATCAACTTCTTGGAGCTCAGCCGTGAACAGTGAAGCATTCTTGCGCACGCTGCGCGCCGGGCTCGCCGGCCTGTCAAAGGAAGAGGTCGACGAGATCATCGCCGACTACGAAGCGCATTTCGCCGAGGCGCGCGCGTCGGGTCGCAGTGAGGCAGAAGTCGCCGAAGCGCTCGGCGATCCGTCTCGGCTAGCCCGCGAGCTTCGCGCCGAAACCGGCTTGCGTCGATACGAGGCCCATCGCAGCGTTGCCAATCTCATCACGGCCATGCTTGCGCTCGCGGGCCTCGCGGCGGTCGATATCTTTTTCCTGATGCCGCTGCTGCTCATCGTGGCAGCCGTCGCCCTCGGCATTGGCATCGGCCTCGTGGCGCTCGGCGCTGTCGGCGCGCACATGATCTTCACGGTCGTATTCCTGGCTCACGGCGGCTCGTTCGTTGGCGGAGTGGTGCGCTTCGTGGTCGGCATCGGGCTGATTGCCTGCCTTGTCGTCGGCGGCTCACTGCTGTTGATGGGACTTGGCGCCGGCGTGCGAATGCTCGGACGCTACATGCGGATGCATTACCACTTGCTCGAGCCCGAACAGGACCGCACGCGAGTTCCAGGCGAAGACGGTGCAGCGCAGGAGCGGAAGCCGGCTAAAAAATCGGCCGTGCTTGTAGTCACGGGATTGATCGTCGTCATTGCTCTCGGTGCTGTCCTCACGCTCGGCAGTTCGCTCGCAGGATCGCATCGGGCCGGCAGTGCGTCCTGGTGGAGCAATGGCGGATGGCGTTGTGGTCCAACATGGATGAACCGGTTCGACGGGTCGTCCGCAAGCGGACGCGGAGCAAGCAGCGTCAACGCGGCGAACGCGGCGGGCACTTCGCCGGCCTCCGTTACGTTCCCGTTCGAGGCAAACAACCGTATCGATATCGATCTGCCGGCCTCCGTCAGCTATCAGCCCGGCCCCAAAGCAGAGGCGACCGTGACGGGCGATCCCGCCGTCGTCAGCCACGTTCACATTGCCGATGGCAAGCTCGGTTTCGACAACGAACTCGGTTGTTCCCAAGGCTCGCAAGTCACGCCACTCTCGGTTCGGCTGAAGGGACCGCCCATCGAAACGTGGGGAATCATAGGGAGTAGCGACCTTGCTCTGTCGGGTATCGACCAGCAGAAGCTGCAACTGCGCATCATGGGGAGCGGCCATGTTGTCGCGAGCGGTGCCGTGCAGGTTGTTGCGCTCAATGTTGCAGGTTCGGGCGAAGCGGAACTGCAAGGCCTCACAGCCAGGTCAGCGAAGATCGTGGTTCATGGCAGCGGTGAAGTGCAGGTCACGGCGCAGGACAACGCTGACATCGAGATGCGCGGCAGCGGTGTCGTGAAGTTGCACGGCCGTCCAGCGCAGTTGCATTCGAACATATCGGGTAGTGGCCGTATCGAGAACACGCCTTAGCGGCATCGCACGCCAGGGCCTTCAAGGAGATGTTCATGATCAACTCTTTCAGCCGGCGCGATATCTTCAAACTCGCCGGCGCTGCATTCATAGCGAGCCAGATGCCGCTATTCGCCCAAGCCGCTTCGTTGGCAACGGGAACCCCAACTCCCATGACTTCCGGTTTCGCACCCGATCTCGACGCCCGCTTCGATGCATTTCGCGCCACGGCTTCGCTGCCCAACCTGCACAGCGTCCTGGTGCTTTATCAAGGGCACATAGCCTTCGAACGCTATTTCTCTGGTCTCGATGAAACCCGCGGAGAAGCGGCCGGGGAGATCGTTTTCGGACCCGACACACAGCACGATCTGCGATCGGTCACCAAGAGCCTTGTGTCGTTGCTCTACGGCATCGCGCTGGCTGACAAGCGCGTTCCGCCAATCGATGCACCGCTTCTCGCGCAGTTCCCGGAATACCCGGATCTCGCACGCGATCCGCAACGGGCAAATCTCACGATCGCCAACGCGCTGACCATGACGCTCGGCATGCAATGGAACGAACAACTTTCGTATAAAGATCCGGCTAACAGTGAGTCGGCGATGGACGCGGCGCCCGATCGTTACCGCTACGTGCTCGAACGGCCGATTGTCGCCGCACCGGGCGAAGTCTGGACCTATAGCGGCGGAGCTGTCGCGCTGATCGGCCGCCTGATCGAGAAGGGCACTGGGCAAGCGCTCGCGGACTACGCGCGCTCGGCGCTGTTCGAGCCACTTGGCATCGACAAATTCTCATGGGCGAAAGGTACGCATGGCGAAGCGATTGCCGCGTCCGGGTTACGTCTGACGCCGCGTGAACTTGCACGTATCGGACAACTGGTGCTTTCACGCGGCCAATGGGAAAGCAGGACGATCGTGCCCGCGGCTTGGCTGGATGCGAGCTTCACGCCCGCTGCTACCGTGCGTGACGGACAGTCATATGGTTACCTGTGGCGGGTCGGTCAGATCGCGTATCCGAGCAAGGGCGGAATTCGGGGCGAGCACTATGTGATGGCTTTCGGCAACGGCGGCCAGTTGCTGGCCATCATTCCGGCGCGCGAACTCGTGGTGGTTGTCACAGCCGGAAATTACAACGATCCGAAAGACTGGCAAGCGCCCGACGAAGTGCTGCGCCATTTCGTGTTGCCCAGCCTTAAGGCGTGATGGTTCTATCGGTGAATGATTCTTTGAATTCCTTGCATGCATGGGATGGAATTCGGCCTCCAGTCCACATGACTGTTTCACCGCACCCGGCAACGCTATAAGTGCGCATACGCCACCGGCTAGTCGTTGTCTTTCGCAACGATCGCGCCCGAAATTCGATGGCGCGCCAGGGATGCTGCGACAAAGCCCGATGCTTTCATGTTCTCGACAAACGCAGACAGATACGCAGCCGCTTCATCGCCCTTCGCTTTGGGCACTCCCATCGCTTGTCGGATCACCATGAAACGTTGATCGAGAATCCGCAACCCGCCGGCCTTCGCGGCATCTCTTTCAAGCTGTTGCTTGACGCCTGCGGCAACGTCAAGATGCTGACCCAGAAAATCTTGCACCACGGCGGGGGACGTCGGGATTCGCACGATCTTCGCGCGATGCAATGCGCGTGTGAGGAACAGATCGTATGCACTGTCCTTGCCGACGGCGACCGTCACGCCCGGTTGATCGACTTGATCGTTGGTGGTGATCGGCGACGTGTCGCGCACCAGGTAAAAGCCTTCGATCAGCACATACGGTTTCGTGAAACTGATTTCTTGTCCGCGCTTGGGATCGACAGCAAAGAAACCGACGTCGGCCTTGTCCTGATTGACGTTATCCACGGATGCACCGGCCGATTTAACCACCACCAGTTGTATTGGCACATCGAGACGCCGGGCGAGTTCGGTGGCGAGATCGACCGATACACCGACCGCCTTGCCGCTCGCTGGATCGATGCTCGCCAGCACCGGATTCCCTAGGTTGATCGATGCGCGCAGCGTACCGCTCGGCGCGAATACTTTCACTAAGGATGCGTCGGCTTGCAGTGAGGTTTGGACTTGCGCGAATACGGAAGCTGATAGGGCGGCGCTGAACGCCAGCACGAGCGACAGCATTGCGGTCCTGCTTTGCAGGATTGAAAGCTTCGTCATCTTGGGACGTCTTTTATTATTTAGCGGACTCAACGAGGTTTGGACCGCACATCCCATTTCAACCAACGTTCATTGGCCTGTCAAGCGCCCTCGTTTGGACCATGCTCAGCTTACCTAATCAACCGGAGAACAAAAGCGAGGGCGGTGAAAACGAATCCCACCACGCAGACACCAGACCACCCCGCGATCGCCCATGCAGCGCCGGACATTGCGGCACCCAATGCGCCGCCGACAAAAAACACGCCGACGAACAAACCGTTCAGCCTCCCGCGCGCGGCGGCGTCCATCAGGTTGATCGCCCTTCGCCCCAAGGTCTGGTCAGTGACGACACCTGCGTCGAGCGCAGCCGCCCCCGCGACGAGCATCGCAACCGCCAGGACAGGATGGGCGCTCGCTGAAAAGCCTCCCCAGCCCGCGCCTGCCACACCGATTGCTACGAGCGCAATAAGCATCGTCAGGTGGCCGGCAAGCAAACTCTTGCGATCCCATCCGCGGTCGCCCGCGCGGCCGGCAAGCGGCGTCACGACTGCACCGGCGGCGCCGGCGAGCGCGAAGAGCGCGATGCCCTTCATATCGAAGCTGAACGGCGGCTGCACGAGACGCAGGCTGATCGCAGTCCAGAACGCGCTGAACCCGCCCATCACCAACGCCGCCGATGCAGCATTGCGTTGCAACACAGGCTCGGTGCGCAACAGCGTCCAGAGCGAGTACAAAAGCGCCGGATAACGCGTCGGGTTCAGCGGCATGCGCACAGGCAACTTCACGTACAGGACGATCGCAAGCAGCGCATTAATCACCGCGGCAAGACCGTAGAAGGCACGCCAGCCCACCGACCCGGCAATCAGGCTCGCCGCCGGACGCGACAACAAAATGCCGAGCATCAATCCGCTCATCACGTTGCCGACTGCACGTCCACGATGACTTTCGGGCGCCATCGAAGCGGCCATGGGCACGAGCATCTGGATCACGCTCGATGCCGCACCGGCCAGGAATACAGCGATCAAAAACAAAACGCGCGACTCGGTGAGCATCGCTATCGCGAGAAAACCTGCGCCGAGTACCAGTGTGCGCACGATTAGCCGACGGTTCTCCAGCAGGTCACACAACGGCACGAGCAGCACCAGGCCGACCGCATAGCCGAGCTGCGGCAGCATCGCGGCGAGGCCGGCGAACTCGGGGGCGAGATGCAAGCTGCGGCTGATCGCACCGGTCAGCGTTTGCGCGGCAAACAGGTTCATCACAATCACACCGACTGCCGTCGCGAAGAACACCGTCAGCGGCCCAGTGAGTCTGCGCGGACTGTCGGCGTCCTGCGTGGCGATAGCACGGGCGGGACTTTCTGCGGATGGGATCATCGAACGGATTCTCAAGATAGGGCTGAGAAGCCATCCTAGTGATGCATCTAATATGCGACAATTGAAATATGTTGATAATGATTATGCGGAATAAATTTCGCACGTTAGAACTCGACCCAGTCGGAGCACTTGCTTGAATACACGCGATCTACAGGCGTTCGTGGCAGTCGTCGACAGCGGGTCGATGGTGCGTGCGGCCGAAAAACTCCATCTCACGCAGCCGGGACTGACGCGGCGCGTGCAAAACCTTGAAACCATGCTGGGTGTGGAATTACTCGATCGCCAGAGCAAGCCGCTCAAGCCGACCGCTGCCGGCAACGAGGTGTACGCGCTCGCGCGCACCGTGTTACGCGCAGTGGACGATCTGCTCGTAGTGGCCTCTCCCGAAAGCGAGCCGTCCGGTGAGTTGAGAATCGGCATGCCGCCGTTTCTGGCGGAAGTCGGGCTCGAAAAGCCAGTCGATCTTCTGCGCGGCGCCTTTCCCCGGCTTACGCTGCGCGTAACAGCGGGGTGGTCGCCGGCTTTGATACAGAGTGTGGAACGGGCGATGCTCGATGCATCGATCGTATTGATGCCGTCCGGCTTCGCCCCACCCGAGACGTTGAATGGGACGCGCCTCGCTTTCCTGCCGACTGTGATCGTCGCGGCGCGCACCCTGGGTCTGCCTGATACGCCGGTGACACTGGCGGATCTCGCGCGTTACGAATGGGTGCTGAATCAGGATGGCTGCGGGATGCGCTCGGTGTTAAGACGCGCGTTGGAAGCAGCGGGAATGCCATTCAATGTCGCCGTTGAAGCATTTGGTTCCGAGCTGCAATTGTCGCTGGTCGCGCGTGGACTCGGCATTGGGCTTGTCACCCCGGACATGCTGGAACGCACGGCGCACCGCCCGGCGCTCCAGGTCATAGAGACGACAGATTTTCGAACGGGAGTCGATGTGTGGTTCATCCACGGCTCCGTCCCCGCGAGGCTGATGCGGGCTATCGACCTGTTGCGATTCGCACTTACCGAGGTACTAAGCAAGGATACGACGGCGATGCAAGGAGTAGAAACCGATTCAGCCAATAGTTTGCTTTCCTGAATAATCAGGCTTCCCTTATTGCGCTACAGGCAGCATGACCGCTCGTTCAAGTGAAGAAGGTTAGAAGTACGCGGCGTCGCCAAACGTTTCCGGCAACGCCGCGCCCTCGGTCACGCTGCCTTAAGGAGCCCGAGTTGTTGCAGAGCGGTCACGCCATCGTCCAGGCCAATTTCCTCAACAATCCTCCCATCTTTGAGACGAAGCACGGTCGTGCCGGTGAAGCGCATTTTTCTGCCCGTCGCAGCCGGCAACGATCCAACCAGAAAATCGCTGAATGCCGGGCCCGTGTGCGTGCCGCCACCCTCCCAACGTCCGACTACATAGTCCCCCTCGGCGATAAGATCAGCAGCGCCCCAGAAGTTAAGGTCGGGAAACGCTTCGCGAAAGCCGTTCATGAATGCCTTGATATCCTCGCGGCCACGGCGCGGTTCATGCAGCGAGTAACGTAGAAGCATGTCGGGTGCAGCGAGTTCGTCGACAATGCCGAGGTTGCAGGTCTTGCCCCAGAAATCGGTGAACCAGCGGCCTACGATCGCCTTGTTGTCGTCTTCTCTGGACATGGTGAATTCCTCATTGACAGGTTGTAGAAGAGCGGCACGATCGCCTCTCTCTGCCGGAACAATATCGACGTAAGCGGCCGGATACTCCCCGTTTCTTGCGGCAACATTCGAAGAATTCCCGGAGGGAGGATTAGCGCGGATGAATCATGGTCCGTTTTACATGCTGGGTTTGAGCGAAACGTTCCTCAAGCTGCAGAAGGATCACCGATCAGCAACGCAAGCGGCTTTAACGGTGAAAGGGCGATGAGCTCAAACTCCATCATGCCCGCCACGCCCAGCGGCAGCTTTTCCAGAATCTCGTAAGCTTCGGCGGTACTCGACGCGTTCATGATGAAGACGACCCCGTACCCTTCGGCCTGGAAGTACCAGTGATCTATTTTGCCGGCTAGATAGTTACGAACGGTGGCTCGCACTTCGAATGGCAGGATAGGTGCTATCGCGTCGGGTGTTCCCTTCGTCGTCACCGAACCTATCGCAAGGATCTTGTTCGTTGGCGCGACGACGGCGGCTAGCGCAGGCAGAATGTCCGCATGGACACGCGGATTTTTTGCTTGGGACATGATCAAACTCCAGTTCATAAAACGGTGGGAGATACCGGCATCACTACAATTCGGACTACTTTTATTTAGGCTGAAAAAGCTTGATGTTGGCTTTGACGTATTCGCCGACCGTCATGGGCTTTTTGCCCGTTAAAGTCTCAATCACATCGTTGCTTCCGGCGAAAACCCCGTTTTGATAGTCGTGATACACCGCGACAATATGCTGGATGAAATGCTCCGGCATTCCGATTGCATTCAGCCGTGCGCGAAATGCGTCGAAGCTTTCCGGTTCATAGCGAATCTTTCGGCCCAATGCCTCGCCAACGGCGCTCGCGAGCTCTTCGTGATTCATCTCCACCGCGCCATAGAGCGGGTAGATCTTGCCGGCGTGCGGCGTTGGGTCGAGGAGGATATTGGCGATCGCGCGTCCCTGGTCCTCCGCTGAGATGGGCGCGTGACGCCCCTCTCCTGCCGGCACCTTGATGAGATCGTGGTTAGCAATGAGCGGCAATTGAAACCCGTACGTCAGCCATTCCATAAAAAAGGTGGGACGAAGATGCGTAACGGGAACGCCGGCCCAGTCGAATACGCGCTCTCCGTACCAATGCGAACGTGCGGCTTGGCTCACGGCGTCCATCTTTGCGGAGATCTGCGACATGTTCACAATGGATCGCACCCCTGCGTCTATTGCGGCATGTGCGAAATAGGCGCTTGCATCGACAAGTTGCGGCTGCGTGACGGGATACACAAAGTACGCGCCGGTCACGCCCTGCACTGCTTTTTGAACGGCCCCGTTATCGAGAAGATCGCCTGGGACAATCTCGACTCCTTTGGCGCGCAATGCCGCGGCACGGTCGTCCTCGTTATGCACGAAAGCCCGAACCTTTGCTCCCTTCGACAACAGATGGTCGATAGCGCTCCGACCGGTGGCGCCGGTGGCGCCAGTTACCAGATACAGTTCATCACTCATCTCATTCTCCAGATAGTTTAAATACGATTTGTAATCCTACATATATGGAATGGAACACCATCCCGGCATCCTTCGTTCCCTGCGCTCCTGACTTAGTTCTCTTTTCTACCGGCTTGCCGAACCGCCCAAAGCCGCCAGCGGAGATAACGGGCCCAGTGGAATAAGGTCGAATTCCATGAGATCCGCCCTGCCGAGCGGCAGCTGTGCCAGTGTGTTGCGCGCCTCATTTACATCGGTCATATTGAGAATAAAGACCACGCTCGCCTGGTCCTTGCGCACATACCACTGGTCAATCTTTCCCTCCAGGTAAAGTTTGACGGTGTCGCGTACTTCCTGTGGAAGCACCGCGCCGACCGCATCAGGAGTTGACTTGGACGTCAACCGGCCGATCGCGAGTATTCGGGTGGTGGGTACGTTAGGTAATCCGAGCGCAACGGACGCTTGCGCGGGCTCCAATGGCGCCTGTGCGAAGCTGAACGCGGGTGCGGCAAGCGCCAGCGTGACCGCCAGCGCGGCGGTCACTAACCGCTTGGGAAGGATCGAAACAGAACCCTCCGTAGTTTCGTCGATGCTTTTCTCGAATGTCATGACATCTCCTTAAAGGTAAGTTTTTGATGTATATACAACATAGACGGTAAAAAAAATGCCATCGAAACGACGGCGACAATCGCAGGCGGATGACAAATCAGACAGGCGAAGTCCAGACCGATGCCGATGCCTTATGGACTGCCCCAACTCCCTCCGGCCCCAGCAACTTGCCGGCCTGTCTTTGTGCGGCACGCCAATCAGGGAGCACGGCTTCAATCTTTTCTTCGCCCGCTGCTGTTAGCGCGACTTCACGAATTCCCTTTGCGTCCGATGACACCGCTTCGACCAATCCCTTCTGTATCAATAGATCCAGGTTGCGCGAGACGGTTGACCGTTCCAGTTGAAGAACCTCTCCAACCTTCCCCGGCGGGCAAACACCAATTTCGCCCAATGCGGTAAGCATATTCACTTGGGCAATGGTCACGTCGTGGCTTGCCATCGCTTGCTCGTAGATGGCCGAAACCGACCGCGCGACGACACGAACACGCATGGCCAGGCAGTTATTAATGATTTCGCGAGTGGAGCTACGTGTTGTCATGAATCGAACCAGGTTTGTTGATGAACCCATTGTTGTAGATACAACGTTCGATGTCAAGTTTATTTTTGCTGGCGATAACAAGCGATTGTGGCCCTCGCCAAACATCACATCATTCCGCCGGTGGCGCCGCTTTTGCTGCCGGTGCCGGCGCCCGATGACGACGAAGCGGGTGTTGTAGCTAGCGGATGGGCAAGACCGGCCGATGAGAGTAGCGAGACAGCGGTCTGATCGGGCATGCCGTTGGTATCGATAGCGCCTGCTCGTGCCAGCGCATCGAGATCACCGTCAACGCCCGCTTGCCCAACATTAAACGGCGTCGTCAGAAATGCCGGCGTTGCCAACGTGAGAGCGTAGTGCGCTTGCAGATTCGTAACCACCGCCGATTGTGCGGCTAGCACGTCGGCCTGGTTTGCCAGAGCTTGCTGAAACTGCGGGTTATTCGGAAACCCCGCAATCAGACCGGCTTCGTCGGTGCCAAGTTGGGAGGCGAGATAGACCAGCATCAACTCGGTCTCGGGTGTCGTATTAAAGGTGCCGCCGCCAAATGCCGGGGAATGCAAACTTACGGCACCGGAGTTCGCTGTGATGACGCAGGGAAGCATGGCGTTGAGCGTGATCGCGTAGTGTCCACCACCGTCCGACAAAGCCGAGCCCGAACCTTGCGCGCAACTGAAGTTGACCGTCGCGCTGGCGAGCGCGCTGCCGGTCGCGGACGTGCCGGATAGGGTGATGTTTGGCACCGCATTTCCGCCGCCACACTCGCCGAGGCCGATGCAAGAGTTTCCGCCGCACGCCACGAGCGTTACAAGCGAAGCGATGCAAGCTGCGGCTAGCGCCGGGCGAACGAAACACGCATAACGAGCGTTCATGGTTGCCTGCCATTGATAGAGTCAGCCAGGACAATCGGTTTCACGCAAAGGAACCCGGCGTACCTTCAATTTTAACTCTCAAAGCGCCGGGAAACCTGCCCTCTCTTCAACGAACCGGCTACCGGAAGCGCCTGAAGAAGTCACGAATATCGGCCGCCAGGAGTTCAGGTTCTTCCATTGCCGCGAAATGGCCGCCACGTGGCATGTCCGTCCACTGCGCGACATCGAAAACTCGTTCCATCCATGCCCGCGGCGGATGGTTAATCTCTTTCGGAAAGTGTGCAAATCCCACTGGCGGCGTTACCCGTTGCCCAGCAGCGAAACGCATGGGCTGCAACCGATTTTCCCAGTACATTTGAATTGCTGAACCAATGCTTTGCGTGTACCAGTAGAGCGACAAATTGGTGAGCAGTTCATCTTTCGAGAATTTACGTTCGATATCCCCATCGCAGTCGCTCCATGCGCGAAATTTCTCCCCAATCCACGCAGCCAACCCGGCAGGCGAGTCGTTTAGCGACGCAGCCAGCGTCTGCGGCCTCGTGCCGTGCATATGCGCATAACCACCCTCGAGCGCGGCCCATTCAGCTTTCTCTTGAACGTAGGTTTGTTCGGCGACGGTAAGCGGCGAATTCGCGGCATCGATTGTGGGTTCGTACGAGCTCGGCAGAAAGTTAAGATGAATGCCATCGACTACTTCGGGGTGCTGCAAGGCGAGCGCGATCGACACCCCCGATCCCAAGTCGCCACCCTGAGCACCAAATCGTTCGTAGCCCAAACCTTTCATTAGCGATGCCCACAAATCGGCCACTTGGAACGCCGAAGTTCCGGGTGCGGCTGGCGCCGGCGAAAAAGCAAAGCCCGGCAGTGAAGGAATAACGACATCGAAGGCATCCTTTGGATCTCCGCCGTATGCGGCAGGGTTGCACAACCGCTCAGCCAACGCGTGAAATTCGAAGAACGATCCCGGCCAGCCGTGCGTGATGATTAGCGGATACGGCTTGGGTCCAACGCCCCGCCGATGAACGAAATGCACGCGCTGACCGTTCACGTCGGCCATGAATTGAGGTTGCTGGTTCAGACCGTGTTCTGCAGCACGCCAATCAAAACTCTCGGCCCAGTGCGTCACCCATTCGCGCAGCCATGCGTGCTCTGTGCCCTGTTGCCACGGCTCGGACGGCGTCATGGATGCCCACCGGGTATTGCGCAAGCGGCGGCGTAAGTCGTCGATCTCGACGTCGGATACGGAAATCTGAAATGGCTCGATATGCATGGCATCTCCTCTGAAGGCGTGCAGTCATTCTCCACGATCCAGCCGCAAAAGACAGGACGCCCGATTGCTCAGTTAAATCGCGCGGTTTTCATAAGCATGGCTTGACACGTATATACCTAACAGAGTATATATTGGGTATGGAATCAACATTCGCAATCATCGCCGAGCCGAGCCGCCGCGCCATCCTGAGTCTGCTAGCAACAGCTGAGCGGTCCGTGGGTGACATCGAGGAAAATTTAAACCTCTCGCAACCCTCGGTCTCCAAGCATCTACGGGTGCTTCGAGAGGCCGGGTTCGTGGAATCGCGCGTTGACGCGCAGCGGCGTTTATATCGGATCAAACCAGAGCCGTTGATGGAGATCGACGCCTGGCTCGCACCGTTCCGCCAGTTCTGGTCGGTTCATGTCGACGCGCTGGAACATCATCTCGATCAGATGGATCCTGTACCGCGAAAAAAGGGAAAGAAACGATGAGCAACCGCGACCAATACATGCCGGGGCCGGCCGCCGGCGCCGAAGTCCGGAAGGATGGTGAGAAGTGGACTCTTATTCTCGTGCGCGAGTTGCGCCATCCGCCGGAGAAAGTGTGGAAGGCGCTGACCGACCCGGCCAGTCTGCGTGAATGGGCGCCGTTCGATGCCGACCGGAACCTCGCGTCTGTTGGTCCCGTCAAGCTTTCGACTGTCGGAACACCGACGCCGCAGATCTCGGCGTCGCAGGTGACGCGCGCCGAGGAGCCGAAGCTGCTTGAGTATCGCTGGGGCGAAAATGACATGCGATGGCAGCTTGAGCCGGTCGACGGCGGCACGCGGCTTACGCTGTGGCACAACATCGATCGCGGGTTTATATCGATGGGCGCCGCCGGCTGGCACATTTGCCTCGATGTACTCGATCGGCTTGTGGCCGGCGACCCCATTGGCCGTATTGTGGGTGGCGAAGCAATGAAATTTGGTTGGCCGCGCTTGAACATCGAGTACGGAAAGCAATTTGATATCTGAATCTTTAGGATCACAAAAATGAAAAAAACTGATTTAGCCGAAGGGCTGTCGGCATCCGAGTTGATCGACAGAAAAATCACTGAGCTTGGGGACTGGCGCGGTGAGACTTTGAGCAGGATGCGCGAACTCATCAAAGACGCAGACCCGGACGTCGTGGAGGAGTGGAAGTGGATGGGCACGCCCGTGTGGTCGCATGACGGAATCATCTGCACCGGCGAGTCGTACAAGTCGGTCGTGAAATTGACCTTCGCCAAGGGCGCTTCGTTGGCAGACCCGGCCAAGCTGTTCAACTCGAGCCTCGACGGGAATACAAGGCGCGCGATTGACATCCACGAGGGTGAAGAGATCGAGTCGAAGGCGTTCAAGGCGCTGATCGGTGCTGCTATTGCCCTTAACACGTCGAATGTAAAAGCTAAGGCAAAGCCAAAGCGCGTGAAATAGACTAGTGAGAATCTTTCCGACTTATCAATAAGTCAGGCCAAGGCTCACTGTCCATCCCTTGAGGTGGGGACCAAATAGATAGGCTGCTCCTACCTGAAGGCGTTTCGATTGAGCGTTGTCTCTTGAAAGAGGAAGTTCGAACCCGCCGCCGATGTTGGCCAAGGTTGAAAACCCGAGAGCGTTGCGATTAGGTCCGAAAAACCCGCCGTATCCCGCATTGACAACGTAATTCAACGGACGCGCAAATAGCTGAGCACCTGTCGGCGCCGAGTACGCCGACTGGATCGACCACGAACCGGCTGTTTCCCTGAACCGCAGTAACGGATCCGATTCGTCAAAACTGGAGACCCAGGACCACGCAATATGCCCACGAATAGTCAGCGTCTGTTCTGGCGCCATGCTCGTCGTCCATTCGAGCGCGGCGTTCGGCGTGACGAGCCATGCATTTTCGTGCCAGTTGAATAGCGGCCCGTCAGTGGCAGGTTTAAGGCTGGTAGCCGCGCCCGAATACGAAGCGTCATTGAGCAACCGAGCCACGCTGAGGTCCAGGCCAGGCTCGAACGTGAATCCATAACCCAGTTTGCTTTTCAGGAACAGGCCACCGCTCGCGCTGAAGGCCGACCACTTGCTTGCAATACTGCCTGCCGCGCCGTTAGGATCGTTGATCGTGAATTCGTCCTTTTCGCGAAAATAGCCGCCTGACACCCGCCAGCCAATACTGTTTCGATCCGAAAACGTGAGCAAACTACCCTCGTAGGGAATCCGGGTGACGGTGAGGGATTGCGGAACCGCACCATCCGAGATGTCGAGGTGTGCGGAGCTGATGTCCGGGGTTGTGGTCAAGTTGAGAATCTGCGAATACCCTGAACCGAGACGCGCGGCGCCGATGAAGTCCCGGCTGGACTGAGCAATCGCCGATGCCGAGGTTGTGACGGCGAGCGGAAAGACAAGGAACCGGACCACAAGAATCGACGCAATGCTACGGCGGCTTCGGGCTGAAGTTCGCATGCAGAGTTCTCTCCGTTTGGCGATCGGGTAACCGCACACGCAATCGCTGTACCGCACGCAAACTCAGGATGAATTCCTGGTAAGGCTCCGTCGTCGCTCTCTGACCGGGCGACGCGTCACGCTACCTTAAGCGCACATTTATCCAGTCTCTTCGTCCTCCGAAGCAACCCGCCCTCGTTTTCCTTGAAGCGATGGCGAGCGCTCAGTGAGCCGCACGACATTGTCGTCATCAGGAACACCGGCTTCAGCAAACTCCCGGCGATATGCCGCGGGCGTGGTGTCTCTCACCGACTTGAACTGCCGGTTGAAGTTGGACACATTCGCAAAACCTGACCGTGCCGCAATGACGGAAACCGGCAGCGATGTATTGCTCAGCATCCGGCAAGCATGGCCAATCCTCACGCGGGTCATGTACTGGCCTACGCTCTCGCCCATGTGTTGTGCAAAGTAGCGCGCGAGTGAACGCTCCGACAGGCTCGCAGCCGCACACAATTCCGACAGACGCAAAGGTTCGGCAAAACGCGCTTCGATCAGCGACAGCACCCGGTTGATGCGTTCGGGCTCGTGACCGGAAGGTCCGCCGTCACGCTCGTTGAACGCACTGGGTGACGCAAGCGGTTCGCCCGGTGAATCGGCGAGCGCGCACAAGATGTCCAGCGTACCGGCGAGGCGTTCGCGCGTCGCGCTCGATAGCAGTTCGTCGAGACGCTCGCGCATCATGGTGCCCGCCTCGGGTTCGAACGCCAGTCCACAAGCCGCCCGGCGCAACAACTTGCGCAGCGGTTCATATTCCGGGCAGCAATCCGCCAGCCGCCGGGCCCACTCGCCATCGAACCAGATCACGATTGCCACTTGCGGCAACGATGGTTCAATAGAGCGATTCGACGCCCAGGTATGGGGAAGGTCCGGTGGAACCAGCACGAGGTCGTCAGACCCGTAGCTGGTCACTGAATCGCCAATGTAGCGCTTGCCGTGGCTATTCATTGTCAGCGTCAGTTCGTATTCCGGGTGATGATGCCACTCGAACGGAATGCGGGGAAGCCGCCGGTGATAGACCCGGACGGAGCAGCTGCCGCCGAACTCGACATGTTCGTATGCTGGCTTCATGACGGAAATCGCAAAGTGAGTGTCCGGATAGTATCACCGCGGCGAGCGTGCGCGACAGGTGCTCCGGTCATCTCGGCTTGCACGGGAACGTCAAACCAGCATCGAAATAATTCCTCCAATGGTGAGGCCCGCAGCGATCCATCTTCCGGCCGTATAGAACTCGTTGTGATTTTGTTGCGGCTGGTCGGGACGTTCGAGTCCGAGCGTGCCGTAAGCAAGCGACTTGATTGCCGAAACGTTCGACGCTGCACCGTCGTCACTGCTTGCGTCCTGATTAGCCAATGCAGCGCCTTCGGGCGAGATTGTGACGGCCGAATCCTGTGTCGCGGCATCGGCCGGCGTGGTGCTCTGCGCCGCTTGCGTCGGGTCGACGTTGTCGTCCGATACAGAACGTTGGTCAGTCGCGGCACTCGAAGTCGATATCGTCTGCTCTGAAATTGGCGACGACGCGACATTGCCTATCTGCATAGCGAATCCCTCATCTTTGTCGGCCTCTCCAGCTTATCGACGCAAGCGGGCGGATCTTTAGTGTTGGTAGGGATGGGTAAGGTCAGCGCACTGCATTGACGAAATGCGAGGCGGCTTAAGCCAATGTCTGCAGCAACTTCTGCCGCACAATTCCCGTAATCTCAAGCTGTCGATCATTTTCAAGCATGCCGATTACGCGCTTGAGCGGGCCGTATGGAAGTTGCAATGCAATCAGCGAATGGTCGCGCGTCCAGGCGACATGCTTAAGCAAAGGCACGATGGAAACTCCTACGTTTTGCCGCACCAGGTCGATGATGGCTGCCACCGAATTGACCTCAAGAATCTCCTTGGGTTTTATCCGCATGCGCCGCAAGGTCTGTTCGACTTTGGCGCCCGTTGGCGAAGTCCGGTCGAAGCGAAGGAATGGCTGAGTCTTTAGCAAGGACGCGACATCGGCCTGTGCCGTTGCCACCCGCGTGCTTGCAATCAACATCAAGGGCTCTTCGTAAAGCGGTGTCCATTGGAGATTGGCGGGCGTCTCGTAAGGTATTTGCACGATAAGCGCGGCGTCTATCTGGGACGCCGTGACCTGCTCTGCGAGCTCTCCGGTGTGCCCAAGAACGAGCCGGACATCGAGCGCCGGATACTGCGCCTTCAGGCCAACCAGGTTCTCCGACAGAAAGCCCATCGCTGAAACAATTGCACCCACGGTAATGCTGCCGGCAATCTCGTGACCCGTGTCCGCGTCAGCGAGCATTGCCTCATACGCCGCGACCAATTTGCGCGCTTGCGGAATCAACGCACGTGCGGCGGGAGTTAGCGTAATGACCCGCCCTGACCGGAGGAACAGCGGTCTCCGGAACTCTTCCTCAAGCGCACGCATCTGCTGTCCGACCGCTGCCTGGGTCAACGCAACACGGCCTGCGGCCGCTGCGAAGGAGCCGTATTTTTCGACGGCAAGGAAGGTGCGCAAAAACCTGATGGTGCTCATGGGAATGGCATTCCAACATTGCGAGACTAAAGATTTAGTTTAGTTTGTGTAAATATAAATCAGTTAGTTTTTTTGAATAAGCGACTGCACAATTGTACGGTGAATCATTCCTTTACAAGGCTGCAGACATGATGCATGGAACTGAATTTCCGCCCGTAGACGAACCCGTCGAACGTGGACAAGCGTATTACGAACTAGGATCGACGACCGTGTTTGCATCGCGTCACGACCCACGTTTCGCTTACACGTTGTATGTGCCGGAAACGATCCTCGAACCGGGCAATGACGTTGAGCTCGTCGTGGTCATGCACGGCACGGGGCGCCAGTTCGCGCACTACCGCGATGCGTTTGCGGAGTTCGGCCGCTGGAACAACTGCGTCGTCTTATGTCCGCTCTTTCCAGTCGGCGTGCGCGGTGACGGCAACCGGGACGGCTTCAAACATCTGGTTGAAGGCGACATCCGCTATGACCGCGCGCTGCTCGACATGGTCGATGAAATCAGCGACCGCTATGGCAAACGCTTTGACCAGTTCGCGTTATTCGGCTTCTCCGGCGGCGGTCAGTTTGCAAATCGGTTTGCCTATCTGCATCCAGAAAAGTTGTGGGCCGTGTCGATCGGTGCACCGGGGTCGGTGACATTGCTCGATATCGATCGCGACTGGTGGGTCGGCTTGCGTGGTTTCGAACAGCAGTTCGGCAAGGCATTCAACCTTGACGCCTTGAAGCGCGTGCCGGTTCATATGGTGGTCGGCAAGGCGGATCTGGAAACATGGGAGATTACGCACCGCGAAGGCGGCCGTCACAACATGCCCGGAGCAAACGACGCCGGTAAGACGCGTCCAGAGCGCATCAGGACGCTCAAAGCGTCGTTTGAAGTTGCAGGGGTCCATGTCGTGCTGGACGAACTGGATAACGTGCCACACAACGGCATGATGGCCGTGAGCGCGGTTCAGGACTTCCTTGCAGCCGTACTGCGCGAGCGCCGGTCCAGCTGATTCAAGCGATACCCCAAACAAACTCGCTTTACTGGCGACGTGCAGGAGGAGACGGCTTATGAATCCAGCAGAACACGAACGCGGATCAGTGCCCGCTGCGCCCGACCTGCGCCAAGTCCGCCGCGCGTTAATTGCGTCGGTGATCGGCAGCGGCTTCGAGTGGTTCGACTTCACGGCGTACGTCTATTTCTCGAAGACCATTGCCGAGGTGTTCTTCTCGGTGGGAAGCAGCGTGGTGTCGATGTCGCTTGCGCTCGCCACGTTCGCTCTCGGCTTTCTCGTCCGGCCGCTTGGCGGAGTCCTCTTAGGCATCTATGCGGATCGCGTTGGCCGTGCTCGCGCCCTTTCGTTGGTTATGCTGATGATGTGCGCCGGCACGCTGATATTGGCCTTGGCGCCTGGCTACACGACGCTGGGCGTCGCCGCTCCCCTGCTCGTTCTGCTGGCGCGGCTGGTCCAGGGACTGGCGATTGGCGGCCAGTTCAGCCTTTCGTCGGTCGTGGTGGTGGAAAGTGCGCCGCCCGGCAAAAAGATGTTCTACGGCAGCTTCAACATGTCCTCGCAGGCGCTAGCCATCTTGCTGGCCTCAGGATGCAGCTATTTGCTGATCAACAATCTCTCTGCACATTCGCTGTCGGCGTGGGGCTGGCGCGTGCCGTTCCTGATTGGCGCACTCATCGGACCACTGGGCTTTTACATCCGCCATAACATTGCCGAGTCGCCGGAGTTTGAGGCGCTGCGCAAGCAAGTTCGCGGGCGCAACACGAGCTTTCCGGCTGTGCGACTTTGTGCGCGAACAAGGCGATGCGGCGTTATGTGCAATGGGCGTGATGATCATTGGCACGGCCTCGAATTATTTGTGGAACGCGTATTTGCCCGTGTATGTGGAACGCCAATTGCATCTGCCGCTCAAGTCGGCTTTGCTTGGGACGTTTATTGGCGGGGTTATCAACTTCCTGCTGTTCCCGGTCTCGGGCAAACTCGCCGATAAATTCGGTGCGTACCGCCTTTTTTATCCACTGGTGATCAGTTGGTTGTTATGCACGTTCCCGTTGTTCTGGTTCATTGTCTCCGCGCCATCGCTCACGCGCCTCTTGATCGCGCAAATTATTGCGTCGCTCTTCCAGGCTGCCATCGCCGGTCCACATCCCGGCATGCTGGCGGCAATCTTCCCGGCGAAGGCGCGTTCAACTGGCGTGGCGCTGTCGTACAACCTCGCAGTCACTGTGTTCGGCGGCCTTGCGCCGCTGACCGTTTCGACGCTGACTCAATTCACGGGCAGCCACTATGTCCCGGCGTTTTATGTCGTCTTTGCCGCGCTGATTTCGCTTGCACTCGTGTCGTTCACGCGCACCGGACAAATGGCTTTGGCTAGCGACCGCGCTGACAGGAAGCTTTTTCCCGCGGCGCAGCATGGGCCCGCATCGGACCTTCAATCGTCCGATGGCTGACCACACGCCCGACGGTATTTCGCTACACTTGAGCGCATCGAGTGCACTGGGAGGGGTCTCATTCATGGCAGCAACCCGGAAGACGGCGAGCAAAGCTGGTGAAGCGGGCAAAGCTGGGCAGATCAGGATCGGCATTGGCGGCTGGACCTTCGAGCCGTGGCGCGGCACGTTTTATCCGGAAGATCTCGTGCAAAAACGCGAACTGGAGTACGCGAGCCGCAAGCTGACCACCATCGAGGTCAACGGCACGTTCTACGGCTCGCAGAAACCCGCCACGTTCGTGAAGTGGCACGACGAGACCCCGGATGATTTTGTCTTTTCGCTAAAGGCTCCGCGTTTTGCGACGAACAGGCGAGTGCTCGCGGAAGCCGGCGATTCCGTTGACCGTTTCCTTGCGAGCGGCGTGCTCGAATTGAAGAACAAGCTTGGCCCGATCAACTGGCAATTCGCCCCGACCAAACAGTTCGATCCGGACGACTTCGAGGCTTTCTTGAATCTGCTGCCGCATAAAGTCGATGGCCGTGAGATCCGCCATGCGCTCGAAGTGCGGCATGAGAGTTTTCGCGACGAGGCATTCGTTGCCCTTGCGCGCAAACATGGTGTTGCCATCGTCATGGCGGGGGATTCGAAATATCCGCAGATCGCGGACGTCACGGCAAAGTTTGTCTATGCGCGGATCATGGGGACAACTGAGCAGTTCGCTCAGGGTTATGACAAAAAGATGCTGGATCTGTGGACTAAGCGAGCGCGTGAATGGGCATCGGGGGGTGGGCCGAAGGGGCTTGAAACGCTGGGCAAACCTGCCGCGGCGGCAGCGGCGCGAGACGTCTATTTGTATGTGATCAGCGGGTTCAAGGCACACAACCCGGCGGCGGGCATGGCTATGATCGAGCGATTGAACGGTAGTGGTGCTTGAGTGGATTCAGCTGCGCTTACTTCGACTTGGCCGTCGTGCCGGGCGCGGTTAGCGCTTTGAGGAGCCAGTTCGTGGCTAGTCCTTGCGGGTGGTGTTAGTGGTCTACGTCATTGCCGGGTTGCTGCTTTCAAGGTTAGTGGTCTGCGAGAGTCGGCTTTTCTCTTTATCACTATTAGCCACTGCGCGTGGCGGCGCGTCATTTCTTTTTCCAAAGCGAAAAAGAAACGAAGCAAAGAAAACGCTTTCACCGCTCTACCCTAAGTGTCCACAGCGTGCAGTTTCTATTCATGGGTGCCCCAAAAGCACGGTGCTCGCCAGAGCCACGGATGGTTGAAACCCTCCTTCTCGCGAATCCTGACAGTAAAACGCTTCGCCCCGTACGCTCTCGGGCAAGCACCCTTGCCCCACGGACCCGCACGGCCTCACACGTATCTTCCGCTATAGTTCTTCGCGGGTTAGCTGCTCAGGTTGCGCCGCTATTTTCGGGGTTAAGCCTCACTCAATCTGCTCCCTCATTTATTGACGGGTTGCAAAGTGGTTCGGTATGCGTACAAATTTGGTGGATGGTTTTCCGCGGATAGCGCGGGGTGCTCTTCGGGCGGGTTCAGTCACTGGTGGCGAAGCGTGGGGTATCTGTGTTCGGAGAAAGAGGGGTTCACACATCCGTGGCTCTTGCGAGCACCGTTCTTTTGGGGCACCCATGAATCAAAACTGCACGCTGTGGACACTTAGGGTAGAGCGGTGAAAGCGTTTTCTTTGCTTCGTTTCTTTGTCGCTTTGGACAAAGAAATGACGCGCCGCCACGCGCAGTGGCTAATAGTGATAAATAAATCAGCCAACATAAAACGCGCAAAAACCTAAAAAGCAGCAACCCGGCATTGACTCCGACCGCTAACGCAGAACCCGTGCAACCCAACACCGCCACTACCGCCCCGCCCCCCGAAAACCAAGCGCCAGCGCCCCTTCTCGTGCGAACGAATATAAATTTCATTGCAACGACAGTTCAACTTGCTACAGTCGTGGAACTCCTTGCCAAGACCCATCGCGATGAATTCCCCAGTCCGACGCCATGCCAAGCTCCTCCGTCGCACTTGCAAACACGCCCTGCTCTGCGCGCTACCGCTCCTTACCACTGCAGGCACAGTCCGTGCGCAAGGCTCAGTCACGCTATACGGCACGCTAGACACCAGCATCGAAGTAACGAACCCCGGCAATGGCTGGACCACGCGAATGGATTCCGGCGCGTATCGTGGCTCACGCGTCGGCTTGCGCGGCCGTGAAGCCCTCAGCAGCGACACCAGCGTGATCTTCGACCTGGAGAACGGCTTTGGCTCCGCAAACGGCACCCTCGATACACCCGGCACGCTCTTCAACCGGCAGGCATGGATCGGCCTCGACGCACCGTGGGGCGAGACCCGCTTCGGCCGGCAATATTCGCCGCTCTACATCCCGTTCAAGGGCGGACTCGATGCTTTCGGCGCAGGTACCATTGGATCGGGGCTGAACAACTTGTCGAAGATCACGCCCTACACGGACAACGCGCTGACCTGGATCTCGCCGACAATCGGCGGCTTCACCGTCACCGGCATGGCCGCGCTCCGCGACCCAGGCGATGGCAACGGGTTCGGCGGGTATTACACAACAGCCAATTACACGCACGATGCCCTCCAGTTATCGTATGCACGGCAACAAACCCACGGCGACACGGGATTGCGCGCGAACTTGGCCGGCGCGTCTTATCTGTTCGGTCCCGTGCGCGCTTACGTCGCGCTGTTCAACGGCGACGGCGGCAGCCCCCGCTATCACGACGACGGCATTTCGTTGTCTGCTTCCTGGGCCATCTCCCCGCTCGCGCGCGCGTCACTAGGCTACGCGCACGCACGCGATCGCAGCGGCCAAGGCAACAACGCAGATCAGTTCAGCGTGGCGTTCGAATACACAATGTCACCCACGCTCCTGCTCTATTTCACCGCCGCCGACCTGGAAAATCGCGGCGCCGCTACGTTCACCCTGCGCGGCGTCAACGTCACGGGCTTGCCGGTCGCCTACCCGGGCGCGCCGGTACGCGGTGTGCAAGTCGGCATGATCGAACGATTTTGAACCGGCCTTTTTTACGTAACGCGATAGACAAGTTCAGCGCAACGACTCGAAAAATCCTCAGCAACATCCGCCCTCGAAGTGAACCGGACATGCTTATCAAATATTCTCTTGTTATCGCGGCGATGCTTTTTCTGGGCGTTACGCAAGCGCATGCGGACAGTGGGTTTTATGTCGATCCCGATTCGAGTCCTGCGTTATGGGTGCGAGCACATCAAGCGGACCCGCGCGCGCCACGCATTGCCGAGGCGATCGCCAACGTACCCATGGCCCGCTGGTTCGGTAACTGGAGTGGCGACGTGCACAAGGCAGTCAAGCGCTTCGTCGACAAGGCGGATGCCAACCATCGCGAACCTATCCTCGTTGCCTACAACATTCCTCATCGCGATTGCGGAGGGGCATCGGCGGGCGGCGTGGGCGACGCCTCCGCTTACGAAGCCTGGATAGACGCGTTCTCGCGCGGCTTGGGCAGTCATCGAGCGATAGTTATTATTGAGCCGGATTCGACCGCGCAACTGGACTGCTTCAAGACCGATGGCGAGCGCGAGGAGCGGCTTGGCTTGCTGCGTGATGCGGTCTCGCGTTTTCATCTCAACGCGCCGGCCGCGGATGTCTATCTCGACGGCGGCAACGCACGCTGGATTCCCGCAGCCGCCATGGCGGCTCGCCTCAATGCGGCCGGTTTGAGCGAAGCGAAAGGCTTCGCACTGAACGTATCCAATTTCTACACGACGCAGGAATCGGCGGCTTACGCATACGCGGTGAATGCCGCTTTAGCGGCGCAATTCGGCTATAGCAAACCGTTCGTTGTCGATACAAGCCGTAACGGCAAAGGCTCGGATGGCCAGTGGTGCAATCCGCCCGGCAGGATGATCGGCGCGCGCACGACTGGCGCCTCGGGCGCCATGCTGCCGATATGGATCAAGATTCCAGGCAGTTCCGATGGACCCTGTGGGTCGGCTCCCACGTCACCCGCCGGCGCATTCAGCCCGGAACTGGCGCTGCGTCTTATCGACGGTGACTGAGGCGCGAGCCGAAATGCTAGAACCTGAGGCTAGCCGCTCGTTTTGTCGAGGTTGATGCCCAGCTCGGCAGCCATCTGTTCGACCATCGTCCGAAGGCGGACCAACTCGTCGCCGAGGCGCTTGTGATCGGCTTTGAGAATCTCGAACTCCGTATATGAAACGAAGTCGTCGACCGCTCCGCTAGCCGACGCTTCGCTCACACTCACGCTCACTTCGCCGCATAACAAATGCGCCCAGCGGCTCTCGCGCTCGCCCGGCGTACGCGGCAGCTTCACGACACGCGGCGGCTCGCTGGAGGCGAGTTCATCGAGGAACGCCTCGACCGACGATACATCGGCGAAACCATGCAGACGCGCGGCGTTCAAGCGTAGTTCGGCGGCGGTCTGTGGTCCGCGCAGCATAAGCGTGGTAAGCAACGCCGCGGCCTGGCTCGGGATGCCCAGCACGCGGTTCATGTTGTGCTCGAAGCGCGGCACGCGGCTGCTGCTGCCTTCGAACACAAGGCTCAGGCGTTTCAGGTCATCGACGGCGGTGAGGACATCGGCGTCGGTGACGTTCATCACCGGGGAACGCGCAGTCTTCTGGTTGCAGCCCGATGTCAACGCATTGACCGACAGCGGATATGCATCGGGGACCGTGTGCTGCTTTTCGACAAGTACGGCCAGCACGCGCGCCTCGAGCGGCGTCAAAGTGCGCATGGGTGGGCGTGAGGGAGCATCGGGAGTGGAGTTCATGCTTGGCGTCGCTGAGTGCAGATACGTGTATTCGGACCGGGCGTTGAGCCGGGCGATAGACCTCTATAGGCGCTTAACCAGCCTTGTGAAGAGCACTATGATATCCGCCCTGCCCTTGCCCGAGAATACGTGGCAATCTCAAACGGCACTCTCAAGCCCATCGACAAACCCGCGAAGGATCCCGGCCACTTCCACCGGCGATTCAAGTGGTGACAAGTGGCCGGTACCGGGCAGAACATGCATGACCGCATGGGGCACGCGCGTGAGCAATTGCGCTTCGAGGATCGCGGGGCCATCGATGCGATCAAGCTCGCCGGCAATGACCATGACCGGTACATCGATCGCGGCGGCATCGAGCGTAATGTCTTCCTGGCTCGTCGATCGCGGCCATGCCAGCTTCGCCTGTGACGCGCCACGCAGGCTGTCTTCAATCACCTGTTCCCGATGCTTCGCGCTCAGCGGCTTGGCGGTCAGCATCTGGTCGATCGACATGCCGACCGACTCCCGCGTGAGGTAAGCCCCTTCCATTGCCGCACGCACTTCAGCGGGCAAAGCCAGCGGACCCGGCGGAGACGGCGCAACGAGCACGAGCCCCGCCAATCCCTGCGGGCGGCGCGACGCGAGTAACTGCGCGATCTTGCCGCCCATCGAGTGACCAACCAATACAAAGCGCTTCAGGTCCATTGCAGCAATCATGTGCTGCGCGTCGTCGGCGAAATCGGCGAGCGCGTATCCCGCGGGCGGCGCGTCCGAGTCGCCCCAGCCCCGAAGGTCCGGCGCGATGGTCCTGTATCCCGTCGGGAGCGCCGCTATCACGCCGTCCCACGTGCGCGACGATCCTCCCCAGTAATGTAGAAAAACGACTGGCAGCGCGCCGTTGCCCTGGTCTTCCACGTGAATGTTTATTCCGTTGGCTGCTACTTTCATCGCGTTGCTCCTTGATATCGACGGCTTGACCACGGTCGGCCAAACTCACAAGGCGATGTTAGATTAACGCGTGTTAAGCGATAATCCCCTCTTTAGTATCATCACTCCATCATCTAGCTATCGAATAAAATGGATCGCTTCGCAAGCATCGCCGTGTTTGTTGCCGCTATCGACGAGGGGAGTCTCGTGGCTGCCGGCAAACGTTTTGGCCTGTCTGCATCCATGGCCGGCAAATATGTCAGCGCGCTCGAAGCCGAGCTGAATGTGCGCCTGCTCCATCGCAGCACTCGCAGCCTGAGCCTGACGGACGCCGGGCGCACTTATTACGTCCGGTGCCAGCGCATCCTGGAAGAGTTCGACGATGCCAATCGGGAGGCCAGCGACGCGCACAGCACGGTGCGCGGCACATTGCGGGTCGCCGCGCCCGTCACCTTCGGGTCGATGCATATGGGCGAGGTGGTCGCGCGATACCTTGACGACCACCCGCACGTCAGCATTGAAGTTTCGCTCGATGATCGTTATGTCGACCTGCAAAGCGCGGGCATTGACGTCGCTATCCGGATTGGCAAGCTGCCCGACTCTGATCTCGTTGCGCGGCGTCTCGCGCCCTGCCGCATGACGATCTGCGCGGCGCCGGCGTACCTGCGCCGGGAGGGCACGCCTCAGAATCCAGATGACTTGCGACGCGCGCCTCGTCTTGCGTTCAGCGAGGCGGTATCGGCTCCCGAGTGGACACTGACGGACAAGCAGAATCGCGAGCATGTGATCGACGGGCCGCTTCGAATGCAGGCCAACAACATGCAGATGCTGCTCTCGTCAGCGCTCGCGGGCGTCGGCATTGCGTACGGCCCCACCTTCGTTTTTGGGCAGGATATCAAGGCAGGGAACCTGATCAAGCTGCTGCCTGACTACAGGACTACCGAGCTGACTATTAACGCGGTGTATCCGACTGCGCGCTACGTGCCATCGAAGGTTCGCCGGTTCATCGATTACCTCACCGATGCGTATCGCGACGAACCGCCATGGGACCAGTAACGGCTTTTAGTACTTGCGTAATGCCACCACCGGCGCTTCCGTGATGGCACAACAATCACGCTAGCGCAGTCACCGTAATCTCAACCAGCAGATCCGGCGCGGCCAGCTTCGACTCCACCGTCGCGCGTGTCGGCGCACAACCCGGCGCGACCCATGCGTCCCACACTTCGTTCATGCTCGCGAAGTCGCGGCCAATATCCGCCAGCCAGACTTGCGCCGACACCAGCCGCGTTTTATCGATACCGGCTTGCGCGAGGTACCCATCAATCTTTGCAAGAACCTGCTGCGTCTGACCTTTTACATCGAGCGTACGATCATTCGACGTTTGCCCGCCGACGAACACCAGCCCTGCAGCCTTCACGACACGGCTCATCCGCTGATTGGTTTCAATCCTGACGATGTCATTCATAAGTATTCCTTGTTTAATTAAAGTAACCATCAATCATCTCTATGCCGGCGCAACTTCCTTGAAACGGTCGATGGCAAACGCATCCAGCGGCAAGGACGCCACGCCGTCCAGCACCAGCTCTGAAACCAGCTTCCCACATGCCGGCCCCAGCTGAAACCCGCTGCCGCAATACCCGAACGAATAGGTCAGGTTAGACGCACGCCGGCTAGGCGAGATCACGGGCAACGAGTCGTCGGTGAAGGCTTCCACGCCGGCCCATGCGCGATTGATGCCGAGATTGCGCAAGTGCGGAAACAGATCAACGACCGTATTCGCGCTCTTGACCAACCGCGCGAAATCGACTTCGCCGTGACGTCCGGCCAGGTCCGCTATTCCGATCAGCTTGCCGCCAATCACAACCGTGCCGTTATCGAATTGCTTGAACGATAACGGCCGTCCCGTTGCACCCAGCGTCGCTCGGCAAAACGGTGCGGCGCGATGCGTGACCATCAACATCAGCCCTTCGGGATGAACCGGCACCGGCTCGCCCACTTGCTCCGCAAGCTCGCCCGACCACGCCCCGGCCGTGACCACCAGTTTCGCGGCCGAAAACACGCCCGACGGTGTATGCGCGAACCAGCGTTCGCCCTTCTGTTCAATGCGCGTGACCGGCGTGCCTTCATGAAACACAGCGCCATGACGCTCCGCTGCCAGCCTGAACGCGGTCGTTGTCCGGAACGGCAACGCGTAACCATCGCGTTCAACCCAGATACCGCCAGTCACCTGCGGCGTGAGTGCCGGCTCCAGTTCAAGCACGGTCTCGCGATCGATGATTTTCTCATGCATGAAGCCATGCGACTCGAGCAACGCGACACGTTCTCGGCATTCATCGAGTTCGGCGCCGGTCTCCGCAATCTTCAATTGACCCGATGCCACGAAACCGCAGTCGTCGCCCACGGTATCAGCGATGTCATGCCAGATCTCACGCGACATCAGCGCCAGAGGAATCTCGGGCACTGGCCGGCCAAGCGTGCGCACGCCGCCTGCATTGACACCCGATGCGTGGCGGCCGACGTAATCGGCTTCCAGCACGGTCACGCTCACACCACGGCGCGCGAGATGGAATGCACTGCTCGATCCATGCAGTCCACCGCCGATTACCAGCACGTCCGACTCTTTGGCGACGGGATTATTCACCAGCCAGTTCTCCGAGCGTGAGCGGCTTGATCGGCGGACGGATGCGATAGTAGCCAACAGTCTCGGGAGGCACGCTGCGTGCATCGGCGATCACTTCGGTCACGGTCAATCCGCACAGCCGGCCTTGACATGGGCCCATGCCGCATCGGCCGAAGGACTTCGCCTGGTTCGGTCCGAGACAGCCGAGCTTCACGAAGCTTCGCAGTTCGCCGGCGGTGACTTCCTCACATCGGCACACGATAACCTCGTCCTTGGGCATACGGTTTTCATCGCGTGGACGATAAAGACTGTCGAGAAAAGGACGAATGCGCATGACTTCAGCGAGGCGTCGAAGCAGCGGCGCGGCGCTGCGGTTACGCGCGGCGGTATCAATCGCGCCGAGCTGCGCAGCGATCGCCAGCGCGGTCACTTCTCCCTGCGTCTCGGCCGCCTGCGCGCCGCCTATCCCGCCGCCATCGCCCGCGACGAAGATGCCGGGGACATCGAGCTCGCCCCATTGATCGGTTAAGGGTGCGAAGCATAATTGCGCTTCGTCCCACTTATGCGACGCCCTGAGCGAATGCGTGAACTGCGTATTGGGCACCACGCCCTGATGCAGCAGGATGACGTTCGCCTCAATCCGATGCGAGACGCCCCGCACCGAAAAATTCAGCGCGCGTGCGCGTTCGGAACCGTCTTCATCGATACCGCTTTCCACCCGAAGTTCGTCGGCGGCTTCGTGCATTGCCACGCCTGCGTCGCGCAAGGTCCTCATGAGTTGCAGGCCCTTGCTCAGATACGGCCACGCACGCAAAGCCGACAACATGTGGCGCTTGGCGCGCCAGCGGTCCTCGTGACGCGTGGTATCCACCAGCGCGCGAATGGGCACGCCCGCGCGAACGTACTGCCATCCGAGCAAGTACAGCAGCGGTCCGCAGCCCACGAGTATGGGCGGTTCGGCCGGCACTTCGCCCGCGCTTTTCAACAGGATCTGTGCAGCGCCGGCTGTCATCACGCCGGGCAGCGTCCAGCCCGGAATCGGGAAGGGCCGTTCAAGCGCGCCGGTCGCGAGCACTACGCGCCGGGCCTCGAAGCTGCTCACCTTGCCGTCTTTGAGGTAGTGCACCGAGCGCTCGCGCGTGACTTGCCAGACCGACGCGTTCGGCACATAACGCGCACCTGAACGCGCAAACTCGCTCGCCAGCGCCGCACCCGCCGCATAGTCCGGACCGAGGATTTCGCGGCGCTGCGCGTCGCTACGTTCAATCGCCCGATAGATCTGGCCGCCAACCGCTTCCTGTTCATCGAGCAGGACCACGGACAGGCCGGCTCTCGCGGCCTGCGTCGCGGCCGCGAGCCCGGCAGGCCCGGCGCCGATCACGGCGACATCGACGGTATCAGCGGCCATGTGCGTTCTCCAGCGGGTTCATGTCCGAAGACGGCGGCAAGTCGCGCGCGCCCTCTTGCGAGTGGATACGCATGCCGTCCTTTACCGTCACGAGACAACTCTGCCGGCTCGGCATGCCGTCGATCTCCACCAGGCATTCGAAGCACGCGCCCATCATGCAATAGGGCGCACGTGGCGCGCGCGACACCGGCGTCGCGCGAAACCGCTGGACTCCGGCAGCAAGCAGTGCGGCAGCAACCGAGCGTCCGCCCGGTACGCTGAGCGGCTGGTCGTTGAACCAGATATGAATTGTGGCCTGAGCATCGGTAGCCGGCGTGAGCACTTTGAATAGCGGTTTTGAAGTCATAGTCGGACAGCTCGAGGCAAAGCGGAATGTCGGCGTTCCGGGTGCATCGTCTTCAGGGCCGATGCAAGCGAGACGTTGAAGCGGTTAGTGAGCATGGCTGGTCGCGTGCTCGGCGGCGAGAAAGCGGCCACCTCGAAACGCGGCGAGTTCATCGGGGATCGGACCACCCTTGATCCATGGAGCGATGCGCATGGCATGTGCTGCCGCAAGCGTCACGCCGCTGTGGCAGGTCACGACGAACGCGCCCGGATACTGCAGCGACTGTTCGTAGATCGGGAAGCCATCGGGGCTATAGACACGCAGCGCCGCCCACGTGCGTACCAGCCGCACGTTCTTCAACAAGGGGAACGCACGCACGCCGCGCCGCGCAATGGTCGAGAGCACGTCGGCGGTCGTGAAGTCGTTGTAGCCGACCTCTTCCATTGAGTCGCCGAACTGCACTGAGCCTTCATCCGTCTGGCGCACATTGATGGTCGGGTAATGCAGGAACGGAGCGACACGTTCACTGACCAGCACCTGTCCGCGATTCGGTGCAACCGGCGCATGCAGACCTACCTGGGCGCTGAGCGCGCGGTTGCCGAGACCTGCTGACAGCACAACCTTCGGCGCGCGCCACACAGCTTTCTTGCCGTGCACGGCGAAGCCGTTCGTCTCGGGAACAATGCGCCCGATATCTTCGCCATTGACCAGCGTCACGCCGCGCTGCTGCATGGCTTCGTGCAACGCCCGCAGCAGTTTGAGCGGATTCACATGACCGTCCATCGGCGTATAACTTGCGCCGATCACCTCAGGTCCGACGGTCGGAATACGTTCACGCAACTCGCGCGCATCGAGCAATTGATAGGGATACTCATCACCAAGTTCTGTCTGTAGCGTAGACAGCCGCTTTTCGCGCTCGGCCAGTTCTTCATCAGAGAAACATAGATGGAAACCGCCGGGCTGCTTGAGCGATACATCAATGCCGGTCTCTTCCAGCAACGCCGCTGCGAGCCCCGGCCACAGTCTTGACGAACTGCGCGACCAGCGTGCGTAGGGTGTCAATCCGTATCCCTTACCCTGCACCCAGACCAGCCCGAAATTGCCGCGCGACGCGCGAAAACCGCCATCGCCCTGATCCAGCACCGTTACCTTGGCCCCTTCGCGCGCGAGCCCATAGGCTACTGCCGTTCCTACCAGCCCGCCCCCGACCACCAGCACGTCGGGACTGTCGACTGAATGACCTCTCATCGTGTTTCTCCAATCAGGACGCGGTCCAGACCGACCATCCGGTCGAGCACCAGCATCAGAACTATCGTGCCGACGATCAACACGGTCGACACGGAGGCCACCAGCGGATCGATCGTCTGCGCGATCTGGTTGTACATCGCGACGGGCAGCGTAGTCGTGCCCGGTGTCGCGACAAAAATGGTCATGGTGAGTTCGTCGAAGCTCTGGATGAACGACAGCACCCAGCCGCCGGCCACGCCCGTGCGGATCATCGGCAGCACGACGCGGCGAAAGGCGGTGAAGCGGCTCGCGCCACATGACAACGCGGCCCGTTCGGCATCGCGATCAAGGCCAATAGCCGATGACAACGCCAGCCGCAACGCGTACGGCAACACGATGATCACGTGCGTCGCGCAGAGCGCCCAGAACGACCCGCCGAGTCCGAGCAAGCTAAGAAATCGCAGGAACGCAATGCCGAGCACCACGGCGGGAATCATCATGGGTGACAGGAAAAAACCGGTCAGCGCGCCGCGCCCAGGAAAGCGATATCGGGCGATAGCAAGCGCCGCCGGCAACGCGAGCGCTACGCCTATTGTCGCGGCCACCAGCGCGAGGCGCACCGAGAGCCAGAAGGCATCGACGATCTGGTCGTTGTGCAGGAGCGCCCTGAACCAGCGCAGCGACGCGCCATCGAATGGGAGAGAAATAAAGCCCTTGTCGGTGAACGAGACCGCGATCACGACAACGAGCGGCGCGGCGATGAACGCGAGAAACAGCGCGTTGAACAGCAGCCCCAGGAATCCGTTTTGTTTCATGACGTCTCCCGGTTCAATCGAAGATGTGCTTGAAGCGGCGTTCGGCAAGACGACTGCAACCCAGCACGATTGCCACGTTGGCGATCAGCAGCAGGACCGCGATGGTCGCGCCCAAAGGCCAGTTCAGTGTGCCGAGAAACTCGTCGTACGCAGCGGTTGCAACCACCTTTAGACGTCGGCCGCCGATCAGCGCGGGCGTCGCAAACGCCGATGCCGACAGCGCGAACACAATGATCGATCCAGACAAGATGCCCGGCAGGATTTGCGGTAGCACCACACGCCGGAACACGCGAAAAGGCGACGCGCCCATCGACCGGCCGGCCCATTCCACTTGCGGGTCCAGCTTCTGCAACGTCGCCCATACCGACATCACCATGAAGGGCACCAGCACGTGCGTCAGCGCGATCACAACGCCTGTCATGGTGAAGACCAAGCGAATAGGTTCATCCGTGATGTGAAGCGCCTGCAGCGCATTGTTCAGTACACCGTTGTTACCCAGCAGGATCTGCCAGCCGAGCGTGCGCACCACTACCGATATCAACAGCGGACCCAGCACGACAAGCAGACAGATGGATTGCCACGGCCGCTTCATCCGTGCGAGCACGATGGTCTCCGGTACGCCCAGCACTACGCAGAGGAAGGTCACCGCGAACGCCATGCCCGCAGTGCGCGCGAAGATTGCACCGTAGTACGGATCGGTGACCACTTCGAGGTAGTTGCGCAACGTGTAGGTCGGGAGCGTGCCCTGGCTATCGCTGAAAACGTGGAAGGACAGTACCAGCGTCAACAACAGCGGCACCAGCAGCAGGCTGCCGAATAACAGCAACGCGGGTGCGGAGAGGAGCCACGGCGCGGCGCCCGCGCGATCGTTGTCAAGCGTGGCCATGGTGTCCCTCCTTCTGGAGCACACGCAGGTCGTCGTCCGACCAGGCCACGCCGACTTGCGCGCCTTCATCGGGCGGCGGAGCGCCGTTGTTCGACTGCGCCACGCTCAGTTGCCCAAGACCGGTATCGATCAGGAGAAGCCACTGGTTGCCGGTGAACACCCGCGTGGTGATGCGGCCGGTGGCACGCACACCTTGCGTACCCATCGTCGTGAGATGAACCTTCTCCGGGCGGATATAGACGTTCACCTCGCCTTGCACATCTCGGCCTTCGTGCGGAACCTTGAGCGTGGTGCCCGCCACATCGACTTCAGCGCAACGCGCGTTGAGGCGCAATACCGCGCCGGGCAGCAAATTAGTCTTGCCCAGAAATGCCGATGCAAACGGCGTCTCCGGCCGCTCGTACGCTTCGAACGGCGTGCTCAATTGGGCAATCTTTCCACGATGCATCACCGCAATGCGATCGCTCATGGTCATGGCTTCGACCTGATCGTGCGTGACAAGAATGGTGGTTATGCCAAGGCGCTTTTGAATCGATCGCAATTCGATGTGCATTTCCTCGCGCAACTTGGCGTCGAGGTTGGACATCGGTTCGTCGAGCAGGAGTAGTTCGGGGCGCATCGCAAGTGCACGGGCGATGGCCACACGTTGTCGCTGACCACCCGACAACTCTTTCGGATATCGCCCGCCCAGTCCGTTCAGACGCACGAGGTCGAGCGCTTCTGCCACACGTTCGGCGCGCGCCGCGCGTTTCATGTTGCGCATTTCCAGGCCGAAACCGACGTTACCGTTCACCGTCATATGCGGAAACAACGCATAGCTCTGGAACACCACGCCCATGCCGCGTTTCTCCGGTCGCTCATGCGTAATGTCGCGGCCATCGAGCAGGATGTTGCCGGTGCTTGGCGTGACGAATCCCGCGATCATCTGCAAGGTCGTGGTCTTGCCGCAACCGGATGGACCGAGCAGCGACAGGAACTCACCACGCTCGACATCGAGGTCAATATGCTCGATCGCGGTGAAGTCGCCGTAGTGCTTCGAGATGCCTTTGAGGGTCAGAAAGCTCATGTGCGTCCGTGAGTTAAAGTCGGCGGTCGTGGTGCGCGGGCGAAGGTAAAGCTCACCGCTCCACGCTGCGATTCCAGCGTTCGGTCCACTCGGTTCTATGTTGATTGATCGTCGTCCAGTCCACTGCGACCAGCTTCGATATCTGCTCAGGACCATACGGCACGCGCGCCGCCACGTCCGGCGTCAGTTGCACGGTCTTGTTGACCGGTCCGAGGCCAATTGCCTGTGCCTGGATCGTCTGCACTTGCGGACTCAACAGGTACTGGATGAACTGCTGCGACAACGCGGGCTGCGCGTTCTCCGCCATGGCGCAAGCGCCAACCTGCAGCGCAACGCCGCCCTCTTTCGGATAGAAGAACTTCAGCGGGAAACCGGTGTTCTGCAGCGCAACGGCGCGGCCGCTGCCATACGGCGCGATGATCACGTCGCCGCTTTGCATGAGGCCGTCCATCTCGCCGGGCGTCGGCGCCCACGAGAGGACATCCGGTGCGACCTGCTTGGTCATCGCGGTGAACCCCGGGTCTATATTCTTCTCGCCGCCGCCGTTCAAACGCGCGAGCATCACCAGCGTATGCAGGCCGTATGTATTGGTGATGGGCGGCATGCCGAGCTTGCCCTTCAGGCGCTTGTCGTACAGCACGTTCCAGGAATTCGGCGCGGGCAGGCCCATCTTCTTGAAGGCGTCCGCGTTATAGCCAATGCCGGTCGCGACCATGCCGACACCCACCGAGGTCGGGCCAAGACGCGCAAGCGGATACAGGTCCTTCATCACCGGCGCTTCCTCGACCTTCGCGCACAAACCCATCTGCATCGCCTGGTACATCGGACCGTCATCCATGACCGCGACGTTGATCTGCTGATGCCCTTTTTGCGCCTGCAATTTCGCGAGCGTGTCGCTGGAGTTACCGGCGACGTAGACGATCTTGACGTCGTGCGCTTTCTCGAACGGCGGGATGATCTTGTCGCGATACATGGTCTCATTCGAGCCGCCGACGTTCGCCACATACAGCGTGGTTTCAGCGTGTGCCAGCAGCGATCCCGACAATGCCCCGGCGCAGCCGAGCGCGGCCAGCAGCGGCCGCAGATACGAACGAGAAGACAAATGAGTAGACGACAGGCAACGGATTTGTTGCAGTTGTTTCATGTGCGGTTCTCCAGACTATGCGGCGCGAACGGTTGCGGAATGTGATCAGGCAAATTTATTTTGTTCGTCGCGAGGCATATCGTCCAATAAGAATAAAATAACTATCCATACGAGGATGATATGGGTTTCGTTCAATGAATCTTAAGCACATAGAGGCGTTTCGGGCAGTCATGTTGGCGGGTTCAATGACTGCTGCGGCCAAGGAATTGTTCACGTCGCAGCCCAATATCAGCCGCCTGATATCGCAACTCGAACGCGAAACCGGACTGCTGCTGTTCCAGCGTAGCGGCGTCCGCCTGATTCCGACTAGCGAAGGAAATGCGTTTTTTCGTGAGGTGGAACGGGCGTATGTGGGCCTTCAGGGGCTGACGAATGCGGCGGCTCAGATCAAGAATCTGGGAACCGGTCGATTGCGCATTGCAGCAATGCCGTCGGCGGGAATGACGCTCGTGCCGCACGCGATCCAGCGCTTCCAGGCATTGCATCCGGAAGTCACCGTCTCGCTGCATGTGAACACTTCAGGCACCGTCAATCACTGGACGAGTTCGCAGTTCTGCGACCTTGGGGTCGCGATCTATCCAAGTGAAGCGTCCAATTGCGAGGTCGAGTTGCTGTCGAAAGTGGCGGCGGTAGGCGTGCTGCCCGCGGGTCATCGGCTGGCAAAAAAAGCGTCGCTCAAGCCGAAAGATTTTCAGGGAGAACCCTATATATCGCTGTGTCATGGCGACGGCACACGCGCGCAGATGGACGAGGTCTTCGCGCATGCAGGCGTTGAACGGGTCATGGCAATCGAGGCTCAATACTCGGCCATCTGCTGCGAGATGGTTCGCAGCGGCATGGGCGTGACGTTGTCGCATCCTATCGTTGCACAAGATTTTGCAGGGCCTGGGATCGAGATCCGTCCGTTCATGCCAGCGGTCCTGTTTCCCATCTATTTGCTGTTTCCCCCGCATCAGCCACGGACTCGCCTGACCATGGAATTCGTCGACATACTGCGAGAAACACACGACGATCGGATGGCGGCAGCGGATAAGCTTGGGCGGTTGAAACGGGCTTGAAGGGACGTGGTTGTGGCAACTACAGACCCGCGAGCCTGTGTGCCGGAATCGACTTGATCGCGCTCTCGCATGCGGGCGCTCCGGTCTCCAGATGAACCACCAGGTCGTAGGTCGTCGAGCGCCGCGTGAGCATCAAGCATGTCGACTCGCCTTGCGATACGCGCGTTGCATGCCAGCAATGCGGCCGCATGCAGATGCCCTCGCCTTGTGGCACCCAAAACGCGCGCAGTGATTCCATATCGGGTTGGCCGCCCTCCATGCTCGTTGCAACGATCTGGATAACAGGCGCGGTCAGCGGCACGATGGCTTGCTGCGTGAGCCAATGGGCTTCGAGACTTGCGACTGTTTCATCGGCGTTCCGATACTTCACCCATAGCACTTCGGTCTCGCCGGCCACGCCTGTATCGAAGAGATGTTCGCGCCAGAAATCCGATGCCGGACTTGTGTAAGCGGGAACGTGACCATCGGTTTTAAGCGGTTTGCCCAGCATCCAGCCATAGGCACTGAAAGCCTCGGCGCTGAGCGGTTGAATCGCTAAAGAAGGATAAAAATCAGTCGGCATTTTTCGATGGGACGTGGAGAGCTGATGATGGAACCGGCGTGTCGTTCGTGCTGGGAAGCAACGCGAAATCGGGGCCGTTGGCGAGACTGAAATCGCGCACCACTTGTAGTGCAAGCCGCGTAATGGATTCGCACAACAAGCTGTCCGGGCTGCGCCTGAACGTGGCAACGAGCGGGAGAGCCGGAACGCGGTGCGTCACCTGCAGCAATTGCAGCCCTCCCGATTGCAACTCGTGCATGACGAAGGCAGTCGGCAGCACGGCTATGCCGAAGCCATCGATAACAAGACGGATGATCGCGGCCACCGACGACACACAATTGATCTGGACGGTGGTCTCTCCGCTGGCTCCGAACAAGTCAGTGAGGAAACCATGCGGCGCCGAGTGCCGCGCAAAACTAACGATAGGAAACGCAGCCAGCTCGGCCTCCGAAAGCGCTTCAGCCGATAGATTGAGCGAAGGGCTCGCCACCCATCGCATGGGAAGCGTCCCCAGCGGAATGTTGACGGCGTCGCTGCCCGTCACGTTCGTGGTCAGCAGCGCCACGTCAACGTTGCCATTGATCAGATGCCCGGAAAGATTGGCCGTGGTGTCCGACGTCAGTTCAATGGTCAGGTTCGGATACTCCTCCCGCACCCGCTTCAGCAAGTTCGGCAACCATGTATGCACGACCGACTCGATCACGCCGAGCCGCAGCAGCCCCGATACCTTGGAGCGGTCGCTGACGCTCGCGAGCATGTCCCGGTTCAGCTTCAGGATTTGCTCGGCGAACGCGAGGGCCTTGGTGCCTTCCTGCGTGAGCGTCACATCGCGTGGACCGCGATCGAACAGACGCACGCCAAACTCCTGCTCCAGAGCCGATATCCGGCTGGAGATGGCGGCCTGGGTCGCGTGCAAATGCTCGGCCGTCATCCGGAAGTTGCGCAGTTTGGCGAGCCATACAAACGTTTCGAGAAAACGGACATTCATGGCGCACTCCGGCTGATGCGTTGAGTGGCGAAGCGGCGAGCATCGACCAAATCATTCCCTCTCAGTTTATAGCTGGAAGAATTCCGGCGTGACAAGAAAAAGTGACCACGTGGGCCCACATTTACTTGTTGGACATCGCCGCGCCCTTCTTCAAGACTGTCATTCATTGAATCCACCGGGTGAAAGGTTTTGATGAAGACACTTGAATGCAGGATAGACGACGGCGCGGGTATAGAGGTGACGGTGAACCGCCTCGTCATCGCCGGCTGGGCAGGGCGGGACGCGCGCGATGTCGAGCACCATATCCGCGAACTGGAAGCGCTCGGCGTCAAACGTCCGGCGTCAGTGCCGACGTTTTACCTGGTCTCGCCCGCCTTGCTGACGACCGAGGACGCCATCGATGTGGTTGGCGTTCACTCGTCCGGCGAGGTCGAAGTCGTGCTGATCCAGACCGCCGCCGACGGCTTGCTCGTCGGCATAGGGTCCGATCACACGGATCGCCGTGTGGAAAGTTACGACGTCGCGGTCTCCAAGCAGATGTGCGCGAAGCCGTTAAGCACGGTGCTCTGGCGTTATGCCGATGTCGCCCCGCATTGGGATTCGCTGATCGCGCGGAGCTGGCGAATCGACGATGACGCCTATCCCGCGCTGTACCAGGAAGGCACGCTCGCGCGCTTGCTGCATCCGCAAGACCTGATCGAACGAAGTTTCGGCGCGGCCGCCATGCCGCCCGGATCGGCGATGTTCTGCGGCACGCAAGCCGTGCTCGGCGAACTAAGCGCAGGATCGGGCTATGAGCTTGAGCTACACGATCCGGTACTGGGACGCAGCCTGCGGCACCGTTACACGGTCGACTCACTCGCTCATGTTGAATGAAACCGCGCGACTTTCGCGAGGCATTAGATTTGTTTATTGCCGGCCAGCAGAATTAGTCGCTGGACGTGGCAAATTGGCCTTTGAATACTGAGCCTCATTCGCTTCCCGTGTCGCCGGCCGTGTTCGATGAACGCGGCCAGCCCGCTCACTCTCCAAGCCTCAAGGATCCGCCCGTGACTTCCTCTTCCGCCCCGCTTTGTTTCGCGCGTCCCGCTTGCTCCACCCTCGCCGCCGCGGTTCTCCTGACCATTAGCGGACAAAGCTATGCCGCCGACCCGAGGGTCGTCCTGATCGGCCACGCTGCCCCATTGACCGGGCAGCTTTCCCATATGGGCAAGGACAGCGAGAATGCTGCGCGGCTGGCGATCGACGAAATCAACGGCCAGCATCCGACGATTGGCGGCAAGCCGGTCAGGTTCCAACTCGATTCCCAGGACGATGCCGCCGATCCGCGTACCGGCACGCAGGTCGCGCAGAAGCTGGTGGACGACGGCGTGGTGGCGGTTGTGGGCGACATTAATTCGGGCGTCTCGATCCCTGCATCGAAGATCTATAGCGAAGCGGCCATCGTGCAGATTTCGCAAGGGTCGACCAATCCCACTTACACGCTGCAGGGATACAAGACCACGTTTCGCGTAGTCGCTACCGACGCGCTTCAGGGCCCTGCACTCGCCCACTACGCGCTCGACTCGCTGCATGCGAAGCGGATTGCGATCATCGACGACTCCACTGCCTACGGCCAGGGCCTCGCCGATGAATTCGAAAAGGCCGCAAAAGCGAACGGCAGCATGATCGTCACGCGCGAAGCGACCAACGACAAGGCGACCGACTTCCGCGCGATCCTGACGAAGATAAAAGGCTTGCGTCCCGACGTCATCATGTACGGCGGCTCGGATGCGACCGCCGGGCCGTTGGCCAAGCAGGCGGGCAATCTCGGGATCACGGCGAAGGTGCTGGGCGGCGACGGCGCGTGCACGGAGAAGATGATCGATCTGGCCGGCGATGCGATCGGCAACGTGACCTGTTCAGAGGCGGGTCTCGCGCTCTCGAAGATGCCCAAGGGACAGGACTTCGAAAAGCGCTATGCGGCCCGTTTCAATACGCCGATCGATGCTTACGCGCCGTTCACCTATGACGCCGTCTACGTGATCTACAACGCGATAAAACGCGCGGACTCGACGCAACGCACGAAGGTGCTTGCGGCGATGCCATCGACACAATATGACGGCGTGATCGGCCGCATTGCGTTCGATCCGCATGGCGATCTGAAGGATGCGGCCATCACGATCTATCAGTTCAAGGACAAGAAGAAAACCGTGATGGATGTCATCAGGATGTGAACGGCTGGTATAGGCGCTCAGTCAGCCAGCGACGCGGTCCGCCCGTCGCTCGACGAACCGGCGGACGTAGTCGTTCGCCGGGAAACGCAGAATGTCTTCAGGCGTGCCTTGTTGCACGAGTTCGCCATCGCGGAGAATCGCGATCTGTGTGCCAAGGCGCAATGCTTCGTCGAGGTCGTGCGTGATGAAGACGATGGTCTTGTTCAACGTCCTCTGCAGTTCGAGCAACTGATCCTGCATCTCGGTCCGGATCAACGGATCAAGTGCCGAAAATGCTTCGTCCATCAGCAGCACTTCCGTGTCCGCCGCTAACGCACGGGCAAGCCCGACGCGCTGACGCATCCCGCCCGAGAGCTCGTCGGGGAATTTATCGCCGTAAGTATCCAGGCCTACCTTGCCGAGCCACGTACGGGCCTTCTGGTTCGCTACATCGTGGCGTTCGCCTCTTACACGCAATGCGTAGGCCGCGTTCTCCAGCACCGTTGCATGAGGCAACAGGCCGAAGTTCTGGAACACCATGCTCACGCGATGCCGCCGGAACTCGCGCAGCCCCGCTGCGTTGAGCGACAGGATGTTCTCGCCGTCGATCACGATCTCGCCCGCACTGGGATCGATCAGCCGGTTGAAATGGCGCACGAGCGTCGACTTTCCGGACCCGGACAGGCCCATGATGACGAAGACCTGACCGGCCTCGATATTCAGGTTGATGTTGTTGAGGCCGACGTTGCAACCGTTGTCGGCGAGGACATCCGCCTTCGACGCGCCGTGCCTGAGCATGTCGATCACGCGTGCGTGGGTCATCGTCGGGCCGAAGATCTTGTAGACGTTACTGACTCGGATAGCTGTCATGTTCGCGCTCCGCTAGAGGAATAGATGAGGGTCAGACGTGACGCGATGCGGCATCACCCGCCGCTTCAGGCTCGCCTAGACCGGCGCTGCGCGCGCTCTGGCGAGCCTGCACGCGCGCCCTTCTGTTCGCGCTAAGCGCCATGCGTGCACGCCGTTCCTGCCCGTACCCCTGCGAGATCCGGTCGATGACTATCGCCAAAATCACAATGGCGATGCCCGCCTGCATGCCCTTGCCGACATCGAGTGTCTGGATGCCGGCGAGCACGTCTTCACCCAGGCCGCGCGAGCCGATCATCGATGCAATCACGACCATGGACAGTGACATCATGGTGGTCTGGTTGATCCCCGCCATGATGCTCGGCCGTGCCAGCGGCAACTGCACGCCTATCAGCATCTGGACGCGTGTGGTGCCAAAAGAGCGAGCCGCTTCCACGACGTCACCATCGACTTGCCGGATGCCCAGGTCCGTCAGCCGGATCAGCGGCGGCAGCGAATAGATCACCGTGGCGAAGATGGCGGGCACCTTGCCAAGCCCGAAGAGCATCAGCACCGGGATCAGGTACACGAAGCTGGGCAACGTCTGCATCACATCGAGCACGGGCAACAATCCGCGGCGCACCCATCGATTCTGCGAGCACAGGATGCCAAGCGGAATCCCCAGCACGATCGACAGCACGGTTGCGACCAGCATCAGCGCGAGCGTCTGCATCAGCTTGTCCCACAGACCGAACGCGCCGATTGCATAGAGCAGCAACACGAACAACGCGGCCAGCGAGAGCTTGCGTGTGGCGTGCCAGGCGAGCAGGCCCGCGAGTATAAGAAGCAGCCACGGCGGTGTGATGCGCAAGCCGCTTTCAAGCGGCACCAGCAGGTATTTCAGCACGACCAGACTGAACGAGTGGAAGGCATCGCCATAGTTCTGGACCAGCAATGCAACCTTGTCGTTAATCGGGTCGGCAAGCGATAGATGCGGAAAGATGGACGTCATGATTTCTCTCGCTTAGAGAAGGGTCGCGTGGAAAGGCCCGTGTTCAAGTGCCCAGCTTGGCCTGCACCTTGGCCGCTACATCGGCCGGCACCCAGGTCTTCCACATCTCCGGATGCGTGCGCAGGAACGTGGTCGCCATAGCCGAGCCGTCGATCTTCTTCGATGTCATTTCAAGGATCGTACTGTTCAGGAAGTCCATCGGAAAATGGACCTTCGAGAACATCTCGATAGCTTGCGGTTCGGCTTCGCTGAAAGGCGTCGAAACCCCTACCGTCACATGCGACACCATGTATGACGAAGCACATTGCTTCGTACTGCTTTCATCGCGTAACGTCTTCCAGCAGGCGTCGTTATACGGCGGCATCTTGAGTTCGGCGAACTTGTATTTCGCCATCAACGCAGCCGGTCCCCAGTAATAAAACACCATCGGCTTACCGCGCTGATATGCCGATTCGATCGATGCATCCAGCGCCGCGCCCGTGCCGGGGTGGAAGTTGGTGTAGGTTGCATCGAGTCCCAGCACCTTGAGCAAACGGGTGTTCACCCGTTCGCAATCCCAGCCCGTCGGGCAGTTCAGGAAACGGCCCTTCTCCGGTTCTTCATCATCGGCAAACAGCTCCTTGTATTTCGGCAGGTCGGTCACGGCAACCAGGCCAGGCGCGCTCGCTTTGATGTTGCGGGACGCGTCGCCCTTGATCACGTATTCGGGCACGAACCAGCCCTCTTTCGTGCCGCCCGGCAGCGTGTCGCCAATAAGCTTGACCTTCCCGGCGGCGACTGCTTTCGATGTGATCTCACTGCGGCCGGTCCATTGCTCGGCCCAGACCTGCACGTCGTTGCTTGCCAACGCAGTCTCGGTAGCGGCCGTGCTGCCGGGTACGACATCCGTGGCGCAGCCGTAGCCTTTTTCAAGGATTTGCCGCAACACTTCAGTCGCAAACGCGCCGCTTTCCCACGTAATGCCCGCGAAGTGCACGGTCTTGCCCGAGCTGCAGAAAGTCCCTGCGGCATGCGCAGTACCGGCGCTGGCGGCAACCACGACCAGCGCTGAAATGCTTGCTTTGAAGAATCGTTTGAGCATCGTCTTGCACCTATGGGGAGTTCGGGGGAGTGGTTTTTTATCGATGGGTATGACGCGTCGGATGACCTGATAAAGCCGGCTACTTCAGCCACTGCGCCACTAGCGCCGGGTTCTTGCTGATCCACAACGAAACGCCTTTCTCCGGCTGCGTGTCGCCTTCGCTGCGAATGTCATTCATCAGCGCGCCAAGCGTCTCGTCATCCATCTTCCATTGATGCAGCCAGCGCGACGCATCAGGCTGGCTGGCGGTGAAGTCCGATGCCGCTATTGCATAGATTGCGTCGGGGGACCCAAAGGTGCCCTTCGGGTCCTTGAGATAGTGCAGCTTGTATTTCGCCCACACCCAATGCGGATTCCACAAGGTCACCACAATGGGCTCCTTGCGTTGCTCGGCGCGTTGCAATGAGATCAGCATGGCCGCTTCCGACGACGGCAGCACGCTGTAGTCCAGCGCATAGTCGCCCTTGGCCTTCGCTGTGAGCTTCATCAGGCCGCTGCCCGATTCAATGCCGAAGATGGTCGGTTTGCCATCGTGGATAAATTGAGCGCCCTGTGCGTTCAACTGGTCGACGCTCTGGACCGGCACGTAGTCCGGCACCGCCAATCCGAGTTGCGCCTTGTCGAACCACGGGCCGATCTTTTCAACATGCGCCTTGACGTTGTCGTAAGGCGCCCCGTCGGCAGACGGCAACCACACTTCAAACGTGAGATCGAGCTTGCCCTGTGCCACGCCGCTATAGATGATCGCCTTGTCGCCGGGTTGCAACCTGACCGTATAGCCCTTTTGCGTCAGCAACACCTTCCACAGGTTGGCAACCGCAATATTCTCTGCCCAGTTATTCACGCCGATCGTGATCGGTTTGTCCTGCGGGCTTGAGGCGGCCCACACGGCCGAACTGCACAACAGGCATGCGTACACGAATACTTTTCTAAACAGCTTCTGCATGGCGGATTCCAGATACGGATGACGCCCGCGCGCAGCGCGGGCGGTCGATCAAAAGATGAATGGGGTCAATAGCGCTGCGAGGATCAGGCCAGCAGTCGCGCCTCGAACGGATAGTCCGAGAGCAGTTCCACGCGGCCGTCGTCGCGAATGTAGAGTTGCTCTTCCAGCTTCACACCCTCGCCGCCCGCCTCGTGTCCGATATAACTCTCGATACACAGAGTCATGCCCGGTTCGATCACGCCGTCATAACCCTTGGCCTCGTTGTCTTCCCTATGCACGATGTACGGATACTCGCCCGTCATGCCAACGCCATGAGCAAGCGCGAAATATCGGCGTGCGCGATAAGGCTCGGGAATCTTCCACGCGCGCGCGATGAACTCCTGGAAAGTCGTGCCGGCGCGCACGTTCTCCATGTTCGAATGAATCTGCTCGTACGCAAGCTGGTAGAGATTCTTTTGCGCAGCCGTCGCTTGCACATCGCCGCAAAGAAACGTGCGCGAAAAATCCGCGTAGTAGCCAAAACGGCCGACCACGTCGGTATCAAGTCCGACGAGTTCGCCCGACTGGATCTTGCGCGGGCTGCTTTCCTGGAACCACGGATTGGTGCGCGGTCCCGAACTGATCAGGCGCGTTTCAATGTAGTCGCCATCGGTTGCAATGATGTGCTGATGCAGATGCGACCACAGCTCGTTCTCGCTAATGCCCGGCACGAGCGCCGCTTCCAGTTTGCGCACGCCATCTTCTGCGGCACGCAGCGAAGCGCGGATCATCTTGATTTCGTTGGACACCTTGATCGCGCGGGCGCGTTCGAGCGGCTCCTGTGCGTCGAAGACCTGATAACCGCGGGCCTGCAACGCGAACGCTGCTGCAGATGTCGCGCTTTCAATCGCGATGCGCTTGCCGCCGCCGCTTTGTTTCATCAACTCATCGATCTCTGCTGCCCAGCGCTCGGTCACCTGGCCGAGCATGTCATCGCAGAAGTAATAGGAGATCGCGGTCGCGGGACGGACTTCATCGACAGTGTCCAGACCGTCAGCCAGAAAGTCGCAACCTGCGTACTCGAACAGCACGACCTTGCCTTCTGCCGGCACGAACACATAGCGCGCCGGGTTGCGCATTGAATAGACCTGCATGTTGCGCGAGCCGGTGGCGTAGCGCATGTGAGTCGGGTCGAACAGCACTGCGGCGGTGAGATCGCGCTTCTTCAATTCACGGCGCACGGCGGCCAGCCGGTCACGTTGAATCTGCGCAATTTCGGCAGCCGTGGGTTCGCAATCTTCAGGAAGATGAGTGGGGCGAATAATCGACATGTGGGCTTTTTGTAGGGGTTAATCAACCAGGCTATCAGCGCGAACGAGCCGTTGCTCGGCTTCCAGATGCGCTTCCGAAACGCGGCCATACAACTGGCGGGTTCGTTCAAGCCGTCCGATCACGCCAGGCTTTTGCGAGTACGCAAAAATGGCGGTGTGACGCTCGACATCGCCCGCCACCTGCGTGACGCGGTGCAGCGAAAAGCGGCCCTTGAACAATTGCAGGTCGCCCGGACGCAAGGTGATGACGTTGATGGCGTCGCGGGTTTCCCCTCGTACTACGCGGCCGACGGCTTCATAGTTCTCACCTTGCGGCGTGCGAATATTCGGGCAGTATTCGAAGTCACCGCCGACGGTGGGTTGCTGCGTCATCATCGAAACAATGAATTCGTTCGTGTCGTAATGCCACGGCTGCTCGGTGCCGGGCGGCATCACGTTTTGCACCAGACCCGCATACGGATCGGCGTATTCCCAGACCCGGGTTTCTCCCAGGCAATCGGCCACGAAACGTTTCATCGCCTGGGCGACATAGATGCGATGCACGATTGCGTCTGCCGGAATCAGGTCGCGTGTCACGAAGCCGCTGGTGCGGTCCATGAAGATGCGGCGCGGATCGGCATCGGACAACGTGGGGTCATCGGCAGTGAAATAGGCGTTCACCTTACGGGTTGAAAAGTAGGTTTTTGCGGCCAGCGCGCGGCCTTCGTTGCGTGCCCGTTCCAGCGCCTCCGGGCGCAGGAAATCGTGCAGCACGGCGCTGCCGCTCGCGGCCAGCTCCGCACGGCAATTCGCCACCAGTTCGTTCAGGCGCGGGCTGTCCGGGTCATGCAGGGGATAGCGGTCGGTGTTGACGATATCGCCGAGATCAAGGCATTCGGCATCGGCAAGTAAAGCGGAGAGAACCACGGCAGGCTCCAAATCGATATTTTGGCGAGTGGATTTACGGGGCGACTTCAACAACAATCTGCGAACAGAATCTGCAAACGACTGCCCGATCTTTTGGCGGCCAATTTCTTTTGGAAAGCGAGTATTTCCGATGGATTCCATTAGCGAACCCGATTGGTCGAAGATCGCTTCACTCGATGCGGAACTCGTGCGTGCGTTTGTCGTAGTGGCCGAAAGCGGCGGTTTTACGGCGGCGGCGCGCCAGCTTCATCGCACGCAATCGACCATCAGCCTGCGTATCCGCACGCTGGAGGAGCGGCTCGGCGCGCACCTGTTCCTGCGCAATAGCCGTCATTTCGCGCTCTCAAGCGATGGCGAGAATTTCCTGATCCACGCGCGGCGGATATTGCAGGTGCAGAACGAAGCGATTGCATCACTGACGCGCGGTAGCCGCGGCAACGTGATTCGTTTTGGGCTGCCGGAAGATTATGCGGAGCTATGGCTGCCGGAATTGCTGCGGGCGTTTTATGCGTTACGGCCCGGCGCGCGGCCGCATATTCATTGCCGTACATCGCTTGAATTGCTCGAGCGGCTAGGTGCGGGTGAACTCGATCTGGCGCTAGTTGTGCGGCATGGCGAGCGCGCCGGGGGAAAACCCCTAGCGCGTCAGGAACTGGTGTGGGCAGCGCATCGCGACTTCGAGTTATGCGCCGATGCGCCGGTACCGCTCGCTCTCTTCGATGAAAGTTGTACGTATCGGCAACGCGGGTTGCAGGCGCTGACTGCTATCGGCCGGGATTATCAGCTTGTGTACACGAGCCAGAGTCCGACTGGCATTCGGATTGCCGTGAATCATGGTGCGGCGGTGACCATAATTGATCGTCGGACGCTGCCGGCGTGTTGGCGCACGTTTGGGGAATCGGATGGTCTGCCGGGGCTACCACCCGCGGAGTTGGAGCTTCATGTCGCGCCGACCATGCGGAATGAGGCGACTCGCGATCTGAGCGCGTTGATCGAGACGCTGGTGTCGGAGCATAGCGGCGTGATGGCTTGAATGGGGGGCTTTTGCACGTTGGGGGTTGCTAGGGTTTGGTGTTAATGGTCGGGGTTTGTGCCGGGTTGCCAGGTTCCGAGGTTAGCGGTCGGGTTCATTGCCGGGTTGCTGTTTTCCAGGCCTTCGCGGGTTTTATTCTGATTGTTCTCTTTATCACTATTAGCCACTGCGCGTGGCGGCGCGTCATTTCTTTGTCCAAAGCGACAAAGAAACGAAGCAAAGAAAACGCTTTCACCGCTCTACCCTAAGTGTCCACAGCGTGCAGTTCCATTTCATGGGTGCCCCAAAAGAACGGTGCTCGCAAGAGCCACGGATGTGTGAACCCCTCTTTCTCCGAACACGGATACCCCACGCTTCGCCACCAGTGAGTGAACCTGCCCGAACAGCACCCCGCGCTATCCGCCTAGAACCAATCACCGAATTTGTACGCATACCGAACCATTTCGCCAACCCACCAAGAAACGAGGCTGCAGAATGCGTAGGGCCTAACCCCCAAAATGACAGCGCAAACCGAGCAGCTAACGGGCGAAGAACCTCACCCATACAAGTGCGTGAGGCCGTGCGGACCGTGGAACACTGGTGCTTGCCCGAGAGCGTACGGGGCGAAGCGTTTTACTGTCAGGATTCGCGAGAAAGAGGGGTTCACACATCCTTCGCTCTTGCGAGCACCGTGCTTTTGGGGTACCAATGAAATAAAACTGCACGCTGTGGACACTTAATTTTTAGAGAGGTGAAAGCGTTTTCTTTGCTTCGTTTCTTTGTCGCTTTGGACAAAGAAATGACGTGCCGCCACGCACAGTGGCTAATAGTGATAAAGAGAACAATCAGAATAAAACCCGCGAAGACCTGGAAAGCAGCACCCCGGCACCAACTCCGACCGCTAACGCCAGAACCTAGCATCCCGGCACTGCCCTCCCCAGCCCGGCCCTCAAATCTCCACCTTCGATCCAAATTCAACCACACGATTAGTCGGCAACTTGAGATAGGCGGACACATTGCCGACGTTGTGCAACATGACGCCGAACAATCGCTCGCGCCACAATGCCATACACCTTTCCCTATCCTTCTTGGGTATCACCGTAGCGCGGCTCAGGAAGTACGATGTCTCCGATTGCTCGAACGCAAGCCCATACGCCTTGCATGCTTCGAGGGCCCGCGGCAAGTTGACCTCGTCCTTGAAGCCATAAGCGATCGTGATGTGATAGCAATCGCCACACAGCAATTTCACCGTGACGCGCTCGCGCTCCTCAATCCACGGAACCTCCTTGTTCGAGACCGTCAGGAAAACCACTCTCCGATGCAATACCTGGTTATGCATCAGATTGTTAAGCAGTGCGTGCGGTACGCCATGAGGATCTGGCGAAAGGAAAATCGCCGTTCCGTTAACCCGCACCGGCGAACGAGCCAGCAACGACTCAAGGAACGGCTTTAGCGGCGTGGTCCCCGCCCGTACCTTGGCTTCTCCCAGCATGATTTCCCATCCACGTCCCCACGTCGTCATGACGGCGAACATGAGCAGCCCGATAGCAAGCGGGAACCACCCGCCTTGCGTGATCTTGAGCAGGTTGGCGGAGAAGAACGTAGCATCAATCACAAAGAAAAACGCCGTCGCGCCCAGGCAAAGCAGCCAGTTGTAATGCCACGCATAACGAATCACGAAGAACGTAAGCACGGTCGTGATGAGCATGGTGCCGGTCACGGCAATGCCGTAAGCCGACCCCAGCGCAGTCGATGAACCGAACCCGATCACAGCCGCCACCACGGCAACCAGCAAGGTCCAGTTGATCCCCGGAACATAGATCTGCCCTATCTCCTTCGCCGATGTGTACACCACATTCATGCGCGGCAGGAAGCCGAGCTGCATCGCTTGCTTGGTCATCGAATAGGTGCCTGAGATCACGGCTTGCGAGGCGATGACCGTGGCTATCGTCGACAACACGACCATGGGGTAAAGCGACCATACCGGGAACAATCGATAGAACGGGTTTTGCACAGCGGACGGATCAGACAGCAGCAACGCGCCCTGCCCGAGGTAATTCAACGCAAGTGCCGGGAACACCATGCCGAACCATGTAAGCCGGATCGGATGCGCGCCGAAGTGCCCCATGTCGGCATAGAGCGCCTCTGCGCCCGTCAGCGAGAGCACCACGGCCCCCAATGCGACGAACGCCAGCCACTGGTGATGCAGGCAAAATGCCAGCCCCGCAAGCGGGTTGAGCGCGACCAGGATATGCGGCGCGTTCATGATCTGGACGAGCCCGGCGCCGGCCAGCACGATGAACCACACCACCATGATCGGCCCGAACACCGCGCCAATGCCGGACGTCCCGTGCTTTTGCATCATGAACAACGCGATCAGCGCGGCAAGCGTGATGGGGATGACATAGGGCTTGAGGAGCGGTGTCGCGACCTGTAGTCCTTCAACCGCGCTCAGCACCGAGATAGCGGGCGTAATGACGCCATCGCCATAGAACAGGGCTGCGCCCATCACACCGACACCCAGCAGCACGCGCCGAAGCCGCGGACGATCCGCCACCGAAGACGCGGCAAGCGCCAGCAGCGCCATGATCCCGCCCTCGCCGTGGTTGTTCGCACGCAGGATGAGCGTCACGTACTTAAGCGAGACGACCACCGTCAGCGACCAGAAGATCAGCGAGACAATGCCGATCACATTCGCGGCTTCCAGCTTCAAGCCGTTGGCGGGATCGAAGACGGTTTGCAGCGTGTACAACGGACTGGTGCCGATATCGCCATAAACCACGCCAAGGGCAGCCAGCGCGAGACCCACTACGGCCGGCCGATGTGGCTGGGGCTCACCGACGTTCTCAGCGCCGGTTGCAGCGAGTGCATGTCGTCCCATGTCTCCTCCAGATGGCCGCTTCCGGGAGCCTTTGACCCTCGGGTACGGATCGTCCATCGTTTGTTCTGGTTCGATCCGAAGCTGGCTTAATTGTCAGGCGAGAAACAGTTTGTTATCTCTGGTTGTTCCAAGTATAGGAAAGCGTAAGCGGATAGGCGAACCGATCTCGTGGTCGATGGCATCGAGTGAGTGAACGGGGGAAAGTGCTAAGGGTTAACTCAAACATCATTAGCTTGTCTCTTGCTTCGAGTCGTATTTGTGACCGGAAAGCGCCTTGGCTGACACTACGACTTCGAAATACTTACATGTGCGCTTACGGATCTTGCGTCTTGCCTCCGATGACAACAACGCTATTGACGCAACAGGTAGGCTTATCGAGAATCCAGCCTGCACCCAGAGAAACAAAAATGGCCGGGACCAAGATGCGCGCAAGTTTCTACTCAGCGGTAAGTGGCCTGATGAGCAGTCTGATAAGCGGCCTGTTCATGCTCAGCCTTGCCGGCGGTTTGCCCTCTGCCATGGCTCAGGAAGGCGGCGCAGCACCGGCCGACCCATCGGCCGCCCCCGCAGATACGCAAGCGCCGCCGAGCGCTGCCGCTTCGTCGCCTGCCGGGACGCTATCGCACCCGGACATGGCGAAGCCCTCCGCTCAAGTCAACGACCGCGCCGCATCGGATGCAAACATCAACCCCGCTCACCGCAACCGCCCAAGCGCTGCGCGAACAGCTGCCACCACCGACACCGCCAGCGAATCGAAAGCGGACACCGTGATACCGGTCCCGCCGGAAACCACGTCGGTCACGCAGCATTCAGTCAGGCTTGACGGCCGCAAGATCGACTACACGGCAACGGCCGGCAATCTGCTTCTGCGCAACAACGCGGGGCAGGCGGAAGCCAGCGTCTTTTATGTCGCCTACATCGCGGATACGAAAAGCACGGCCGCGCGTCCCATCACGTTTCTCTTTAACGGCGGCCCGGGTGCGGGCAGCGTCTTCTTGCTGATGGGATCGTTCGGACCCAAGCGCGCACATACATCGAGTCCCGCTATCACGGCACCGGCACCTTATGTGCTCGCGGACAATCCGGACAGCCTGCTCGATACCACCGACCTGGTCTTTATCGATGCACCCGGCGCAGGCTTCTCAAGGATCGTAGGCCACGCAACCGGCAAGCGCTTTTGGGGCGTCGATGAAGATCTGGACGCGTTCCAACACTTCATCGAACGCTACCTGAGCATCAACCAGCGCTGGAATTCACCGAAGTACTTGCTCGGTGAATCGTACGGAACAGCGCGCGCCGCCATGCTTGCGTACCGTTTGAGCCAGAACAACATTGCGTTGAACGGCGTCGTGTTGATGTCATCGATCCTTAACTCGGGCGCGCATATGGAAGGGACCGATCTGGAAAGCGAGAGCTACTTGCCGACCTACGCGGCCATTGCCTGGTACCACGACAAGATTGTCCCCAAGCCGCCAAGCTTGCCGGCGTTCCTCGACGAGGCCCGCGCGTTCGCTTCCGGCCCCTACGCGCAAGCGCTGGCAGCGGGTGATTCGCTCTCTGATTCGGATCGCGACGCAATTGCCGCACGTGTGGCGCATTACACGGGGCTCGATGTGAACTACGTCAAACAGACGCGGCTGCAAATCTGGCCATCACGGTTTCGCAAGCAACTGCTGCGAAGCGAATCGCGCACGGTGGGCCGCTACGACGCGCGATTCGAAGGCATCGACCTCGACGACGCCGACGGACGCCCCGACTATGATCCCTCGGTCACCAGCGTGTCGAGCGCCTTCGTTGCCGCGTTCCACGAACATCTTGCGCAAGACCTTCACTTCGAAGCGAAGGACGCGTATCGCGTATTCAACGATGAAGCGTTGAGACAGTGGAACTGGAAACATCGCGCGTGGTGGGGAGAGCAACTCCAGTTGCCCTATGCGGCCGGCGACCTCGCTGAAGCAATACGGCAAAATCCCCAGCTTCGCGTGCTGTCGGTTAACGGTTACTTCGATCTGGCGACGCCTTTCTTTCAGACCGAATACGATCTGGCCCATATGGAGCTGGACCCGTCGCTGCGAGCAAACGTACAGCGCACGTATTATCCGACGGGCCACATGATCTATCTCGACGATGCAGCCCTGCATTCGCTCAAGAGGGACCTCGTGCGTTTCTATGGTGCCGGCACGGCGGAAATGCCCAAGGCTGGCTCGCAATGAATCGGTAGTAAAAGCTTGTTCGTATTCCTGATGAATTTCTGACCGATCCGCTCAAAGCAACGGCAACCCCGCATCACGCTTGACCTCGCGTAACGAAAGCGTGGACTCGACGGCCGTAACGCCGGGCAATGTACGCAATACGTCACGGAGGAACGTGCCATAGTCCTCCAGGTCTCGCGCGACAACCTGCAGCAGATAGTCAGCCCTGCCAGAAATGTTGTGGCACGAAACAATACGCGGTATGGCTTGGATTTCGCGCTCGAACCGGTCGGCCAGTTGCCGATCGTGCACGCCAAAGCGCACCAGCGTAAATGCAAGCAGACCCAGCTTTAATGCGGATCTGGACAAGATCGCCCGATATCCCTCGATATACCCTTCCGCTTCCAGCCGTTTAAGGCGTCGAGCGCACGGCGTTTCGCTAAGGCCGACCGCTTCGGCGAGGCTCGCGTTAGTCGCGCGGCCATCGGCCTGGATCGCTATCAGGATTGAGGTGTCTATTTTGTCGAGCTGCGTATGTTCCATTCTTATCCTCCATGGAGGATAAGAATGTTAGTGCATTCCGCTAAGTCTTGGCGTTCTGCGACTAGAAATACCTAACGCGTTGATATTATCTAATTAATAACGACGCACACCGTCCTAAGCAGGACGGTTGGCCAAGCCCGGCGGCAACTCGCCGATTTGCCGGAACAAGCCCAGCCAATCCTCAAGGTGCCACGTCTTGGCAATGCGGTCATCGCGGAGTTCATGGAACGTATGAATCGCGAAATCAACCACCTTGGACGTAGCCGGAATACCCATGAGCGGTCCCGACTGCGTGCCCGTGACCTTGGCACGCACGCCGACCATGGCGTCGTGGATCAGGACATCGAGCAGGATGATTTTCATATCGGGCAGCGCACGCACGAAATCTGCGAGCATGGGTGCAATCTGCTCCACGCCGATCGATGGCGCCGATGTGCCCGGGACGTATTGCCAGTCGGACGTCACGGCGGTGCGCAGGAGCTCTATATCCGCATTCTCGATGGCGCGATAAAAGCGCTCGATGACTTCTCTTGTAGCGGCATGTCCAACTTCATTCGATGCAGTCATGTTCCGTTCTCTCCGGCGCTGTGAGACGCGCATAGGCAAGCAGTCGGCCCTGCATCCCATGCCGCATTCCATCTGCACAGGAGAGGGTTTTAGCAATGATAAAGCCACCCGGCACCCTATGCGCGACCACACTCCCTCACACCGGAAAGTCGGTCGACCGAGACAGCGCTTCCCACGTCTGAAGTTCCTGTTCGACAAACGCATGCTTCTCGCGAATCCGCGTCAAGGCGTCCGTACCCAACTGAAGCCGCAGCGGCGGATTCTCGGCTGACACCAATGTCAGCAGCGCTTGTGCAAGCCGCTTAGGGTCGCCTGGTTGTTGATGGTTATACGCTTTCGCCGACACGCGAACCTTGCCGGCGGTTTTCGCATAGTCCGCGATCACATTCTTCGCTTCCATCGCAGACGATGAATCGAGAAAGTCCGTTCGGAAATAACCTGGCTCGACGACCGTGACATGAATACCGAGCGGCGTAAGTTCCGCGTGAAGCGCTTCCGACAGCCCTTCCACTGAAAACTTGGTCGCTCCGTACACACCGAAACCCGCACCGACCCAATAACCGCCAAGTGACGACATGTTGATCACATGCCCCGAACGCTGGCTGCGCATGTGCGGCAGCACGGCGCGCGTGACGTTGAGCAAACCCATCACGTTGGTATCGAAAATATTGCGGACCTCTTCGGCGCTGCTCTCTTCAACCGCGCCCGCCAAGCCGTAACCGGCGTTGTTGACAAGCACGTCGATGCGGCCGAAATGCGCCATCGCCAGCTTGACGGCTTGAAGCGCCGCCGACTCGCTGGTGACATCGAGGTCGACTGCCAGCAGGCCGGGCTGCGAGCCGAGTGCATCGATTATCGCGCTCGATTTGCGCGCGGTGGCAACCACGGCGTCACCTTGAGCGAGCGCTGCCGCAGTGATCTCGCCGCCCATTCCGCGCGATGCACCGGTGATCATCCATACGCGCCTGAAGCCTGTTTGCTGGGTCATGTCGAACCTCTCTGGTCGGAACGGCCACCGGAAATCCGGTTGCCATGACGCAAATCCTACGCATTCGATTCAGCTTGAAAAAGCGTATCGAGGTACATTCCCTATGAACCGGAAGTTCATAATGGAGCCGCGCATGGACAAGGATCTTCTCGACGGCGTGGCCATGTTCCTGGCGGTGGCCGAGCATAAGAGCTTTACGACCGCGGCCGCTCGTTTGCAGGTTTCGCCCACGGCGGTCAGTAAATCGATCCGGCTGCTGGAACGGCGTCATGGCGTGTCGCTGTTTCAGCGCACCACCCGGAGAGTCGCGTTGACCGAGGCAGGGGTATCGCTGTTCGAGCGCCTGCGTCCGGCCGTTGAAGACATCGACAGTGCGTTTGAAGCGCTCAACAGCTTTCGCCACAACGCGTCCGGCACGCTACGCATCACGATGACCCGTTCTGCCTGCGCAGTGCTGATCGAACCGATGATCGAACAGTTTCGCGTGGCTCATCCCGACGTGCATCTGGACCTGACACTCGATGAGGGCGCCGTGGACTTAGTGGAAAGTGGTTTCGATGCCGGCGTTCGCTTGGGCGAAGCGCTTGCGAAAGACATGGTGGCTTTGCGGCTTACGCCGGATGCCGTGTGGTCGGTCGTCGGCAGCCCCGCGTATTTCGCTAAGGCGGGACGTCCTCAAACACCGCAGGACCTGATGAATCACGAAGGCATTCAGTATCGCTTCGTCAAATCGGGCGTCATTCACCGATGGGACTTTCAAGTCGAGGGCCGCAAGGTGATGATCGATATGGGCAGCCGTTTGACGGTCAACGATCGCGGCGCTTTGCTTAACTTTGCCCGCATGGGTCTTGGGCTCGCATACGTCGCGGATTTCGAAGCGAAGCGCGAGCTGGCCGCGGGCGACCTCGAACAAGTGTTGCTGCCCTTCACTCCGCCTAGCGACGGCCTCTATTTGTATTTCCCGGTCCGCACGCAATCGCAAGCAAAGCTTAGGGCATTTATCGATGCGCTAAAGCCGGCGCGCTCAGCTAAAGCAAAGGCTAAGGGCTAAAGGTTAGGCATCGTCAAGTTTATTTAGCCACCTGATACCCATCCGTCAGCGTATTCAAGAACGCGACCACGTCCTTGATTTCAGCCTCGTCCAAAGCCGGCTTTTCACCGGGCTTAAGATCAAATGGCGGTTCGGTATTCACATTAGCCCAATAGCGTTTCGGCAAGTCGTCGAACTTCTGGACCTTGCCGTGAACGGTGGGATAAAACTTCTCGGGGTTCGTATCGCGTTGAACATAGAAGCGCACGGCTTCGTCCAGCGAGTGATAGATACCATTATGGAAAAACACCTTACGTGTAGCCACATTGCGTAATGACGGCGTCCTGAAGATGCCGCAATACTCCGACTCGCCCTTCAGGTCTTGACGCTCCGGACCGCACGCGCCAAGGTCGAAATACTTCGGGTTCTTGTTAATAGGCAGCGCCCGATTGCGCGGCACGCCCAACGCGATCAATCCAAAGTCGCTGAACTGCGGCGGCGAGCCATCCTTTGCGCGCTGGCTGATATGACATGCCGCGCAATTGCCCTTCTTCTCATCGTTGAATAGTTCCAGCCCGCGCATTTCCGCTTCGTTCAGCTTAGCCTTGCCTGCAAGAAATGCATCGAACTTGCTGGTGTACGGATAGAACTTTTGCGGCGTCTGCTCGAACGCTTCAAGCGAACGGAGGATGGCGTCGAAGGCTTTTTCGTCGTTATCGAAAATCGCGGGGCCGAACGCATCGCGCAACTCTCCCGCATACGGCGCGGCCTTCACCGCCGCGACCACTTGAGCCGGTGTACTGCCCATTTCAAACGACGACGTCAGGGGAATCCGCGCCTGATCCGCACCATGATCGACGCGGCCGTCCCAGGTCAAACCACCGGTCGGACCCGCGTCGACACTTTCGTCGCCTTCATCGTCTGAATCGTGGAAATGCTGCGTGAATTGCGGCACCGATTGCAAATAGCGCAATGACGGCACCGCGCGAAATCCCGGCCGCCGCAAGTCGCTGCCACCCAGCTGCACCGACAACGCGTTAGGCGGCCCGAACGCATGATTCGGACTATGGCACGACGCGCAAGCCAGTTTGCCGGACCCGGATAACGACGGGTCAAGGAACATCTTTTCTCCCACCGACGTCATCTGCTTAACCTGCGCGAAAACCTGCGCGCGAGTCTTCGCTTCGCCTGCGTTGTAAGACCCGGCTTGCGGCGCCGTTGAAGCAGCATGGGAATCGCAACCGGTCAGCACGATGGATGAAACACAAAGTGCGGCAAGCGGCAGCAACAGGGAGACGATGGATGGCATGTGCGTAAGGCATTGGACGGAAGCCGAAGCCTATGACGTTTGTGTGTCACATCAATGACATGACAAAAGCCCTTCGTTTATCTGATGAAACCTGACATATTCTTACTTAATGAAAGCGATATTAAATGTTCCTGTCAAATACCGTTGGGACACTGCGGCACCGGCAAGAATCGCTAACGGCCTTAGCAAAGCTTAGGCGGTACTTAGCGATTCGTTAGCCGGTTCCCCAACGACAGAGACCTATCGATGAATAAGAAACTCGTCCTCGCCGTGCCACTCACGGCGTCGATCGCACTCGGCTTATACGCGTGCGGCGGCAATGACGACAACCACGCCGACCTCAACTCGGTTAAGAACATTGTCGTGATCTATGCGGAAAACCGCAGCTTCGACAACCTCTACGGCAACTTCCCGGGCGCCAACGGCTTGCAGAACGTAACAGCCGCGAGCGCGCAGCAACTTGACCGCGACGGCAGCGTGCTGGCCACGCTACCGCCTATCTGGGGTGGTCTCACTGGCACAGGCGTGACGCCTGTGGTCACCCAGGCAATGACGGCAAACTTGCCAAACTCGCCTTTCGCTATCGACGACCCGGCAGGTTTCAACACGCCTTTGTCCTTGACGACGCGCGACCTGTATCACCGTTTCTATGAAAACCAGATGCAGATTGATGGCGGCAAGAACGACAAGTTCGCCGCGTGGGCTGACTCTGGCGGCTTCGTCATGGGTCACTACAACACCAACGCCGACAAACTGCCGCTGTACAAGATCGCCCAGCAATTCACGCTCGCCGACAACTTCTTCATGGGTGCGTTCGGCGGCTCGTTCCTGAACCACCAGTGGCTTGTTTGCGCGTGCACGCCGATCTATCCGAACGCGGACAAGAGCGTGGCATCGGGATCGATTTCATCGGTGAATGCTGACGGGGTATCGTTGAAACTGACCGCAGCATCGCCCACTTCCGCCATTACGGGCATTCCAAAGTTCGTCAACTCAGGCAACCTGACGCCGGACTTCTTTGCCATCAATACAATGCAACCCCCGTATCAGCCGAGCGGCAACACGCCGCCGACAGGTGGCGATCCGGCACTCGCCGATCCGGCTGTCGCGACCACGCTGCCGCCGCAAACGCAGACGCATATAGGCGACTTGTTGAATACCGCGAATGTTTCGTGGGCCTGGTACGGCGGCTCGTGGGGCGCGGCGTTAGCGGATCGCACGAAGATCAGCGGCTCGACAAATTCAGTGCCGAACTTCCAGACGCATCACCAGCCGTTCAACTATTTCGCCGACCTGGCGCCGGGCACGACGAACCGCACGGAGCACTTGCTGGATGGCGGCACGGACGGCGCGGGGTTCATCGCGGCAATCGATGCAGGCACCTTGCCGTCTGTTTCGTTCTATAAACCGCAGGGCAACTTGAACGAGCACGCGGGTTATACGGACGTGGCTTCGGGCGATGCGCACATCGCTAATGTGATTGCGCATTTGCAGGCTAGCCCGCAGTGGAAGAACATGGTCGTGGTCGTGACGTACGACGAAAACGGCGGGTTCTGGGATCATGTTTCGCCGCCGAAGGGCGACCGCTGGGGTCCGGGTACGCGCATTCCGGCGCTCGTGATTTCGCCGTACGCCAAGAAGGGTTTCGTCGATCACACGCAATACGATACGACGTCGATCCTGCGTTTGATCACCACGCGATACTCATTGCCGAAGCTGCCGGGTCTGACGGCACGCGACGCAGCAATGGTCGCTGCAGGCGGCAAGCCGATGGGCGATTTGACGGCGGCGCTGCAGTTCTGAAATTGAGCGCTTGCTAGCTGTGATGTATTAAAGCGCGATGGGGTTAATAACCCCATCGCGCTTTTTTCGTTCGTAGCCAGCACAGCCCTTTACATATTGATCTGGCCGCCCAATTCGACCACGCGATTGGGCGGCAAGCTGTAGTACTCCGCCGCTTGCGCCGCATTGCGGCCGAGGAATGCGAACAGCTTCTCGCGCCAAAGCGCCATCGCCTTGCTTTCACCCGTCGCACGAATCGTGTCGCGGGCGAGGAAGAACGAGGTATCGGCGGCGTCGTAGGTCCAGCCCGGAATCTGCTTCTGGATCAACGTCAGAAGCACCGGCACGTCCGGAATCTCCATGAAACCGTGACGTACCCTGACCGCATAGCAACCGTCGCCAAGGTCCTCCACTACGGCCTTATCGGCGTCCCGAACGTGGGGAACGTTGTCCGTCGTGCCCGCAAGAAAGATGTTGGTCTTGTGCAGCACGCGGTTGTGCTTGAGGTTGTGCATGAACGCCGTCGGGGTCATGCCGGCCACGCCGCCCGGGAATACGGCAGTCCCATCCACGCGCGATGGCGGATGACTGCCCCGGCATAGCGAATGAATGATTTCCTTGAGCGGCAGGTTATCTGATTTCATCCGGTCGATAAGCGTTTCGCGCCCCTTGTGCCACGTCGTCATGACCGTGAACAACGTAGCGCCCGCGAGCAGCGGAAACCAGCCGCCGTCGAGCACCTTGCTGACGTTACTCGATACGAACACTGCATCGACAACCGCAAAAGGCCCTATGACAAGTGCCGTCGCCAGTGGTTTCCAGTGCCAGAGACAATGCGTGATGAAATACATCAGCAGGGTCGTGAGCAGCATGGTGGAAGCCACAGCGATACCGTAGGCGGACGCGAGGTTATCGGATGATTTGAAGAACACCACCAGGAACACGACCGCCGCGAACAACGAGAGATTGATAAACGGTACGTACACCTGCCCAATCTCATGCGTCGACGTATGGACGATCGGAATGCGTGGCAGGAATCCAAGCTGCACGGCTTGCTTCGTCATGGAAAACGCACCCGAGATCACCGCTTGCGACGCGATAATGGTCGCGGCCGTCGCCAGGATGACGAGCGGCACCAGTCCCCAGGAGGGAGCCGACTCGAAGAACGGTTGCTTGAGGGTTTCGGGATGCATCATCACAAGCGCGCCCTGACCGAAATAGTTCATGACGAGGCTCGGCCAGACGAGGAACATCCACGCGAGGCGAATCGGCTTCTTACCGAAGTGTCCCATGTCCGCATATAAAGCTTCGCCGCCAGTGAGCGCCAGGAAAACCGAGCCCAGCACGATGAACGCAGTGCCCGGGCTATGCGTCAGGAACGATATCGCGAAGGTTGGCGAAGCCGCTTCAAGAATGACCGGATGCTGGACGATATGCGACAAGCCCAGCGCGGCCAAGGTAACGAACCACACCACCATGATCGGCCCGAAGACTTTCCCTACCGCGCTGGTGCCATGCTTTTGGATCGCGAACAAACCCGTCAGGATAACCAATGAAATTGGCACGATCCAGGCAGTGAGTTGAGCATCGATTAGCGTCACGCCCTCCACCGCCGATATGACGGAAATAGCTGGTGTAATCATGGAGTCGCCATAGAACATGGCCGCACCAAATACGCCCAGCGTTAGCAAGACATTACGCAGGCGCTCGGGAGCCACACCCGACGCCAGCGCGGTCAGCGCAAGAATGCCGCCTTCGCCGTCATTGCCGGCACGCATGACAAAGCTGACGTACTTCAGCGTGACAACGATCAGGATGGACCACAGGATCAGCGAGACGATGCCGAACACGTTGGCCTGACTGACTCCGCCCGCGGCCTTGAGGCATTCCCTCAGCGTGTAAAGCGGACTTGTCCCGATATCTCCAAATACGACACCGACAGCACCAAGCATGAGAACGGGCGCAGCTTGTACAACTTTGGTCGAAGAATTTGCGACGGATGCTGACATATGCCTTTCGCTCGATTTGTTAATCACCACCGCTAACCGGGATGGCCCACAGGCTAACCGGTTTCATCGGCATGGTCTTCAGCATTTACACCAAGCGCGTTTAAACATTCCCAGAACATCTCATAACATTCCATACAATAACCGCGAAAAATGACGAAGACTCATGTAAAGAAAATGCAAAGCGCGCACATGTACTAGCAAGAGGAGGAGCGGCACGCGCCATGCCTGCTGCTTGCGCTGACTTGTTGGCGCGCATGGCGTCGGGTACGCTTGCCACTTACTAAAGGCGCTGCGTACCCACTATGAAAAAATTAGTCAGGCTGGAATTGCAGCAGATCCATCCAACGCAGATAACCGCCGGCATGCTGGAAGTCGATGAGAAACGCAAACACTTCGCCTCCTTGCCTGCCGAAGAATTAAAGCGCGCGCTCAAGGCCGTGCCTATTCCTGCCGTGTTGGGCCGCGATGGTACTCACTTCGTGACTGATCATCATCACCTTGCACGGGCTTTATTCGATGCCCAGATTAATTATGCTTACGTTGAGGTTATGGCCGACCTGTCGAAGCTGAAAGGCGATGCCTTCTGGCTGGAAATGGCGAACCGGCACTGGGTGCATCCCTATGACGAGCACGGCATCCTGCATGGCGTTGCCGCGATTCCCTCGAATGTCTCGGGGCTGATAGACGATCCGTACCGAAGCCTCGCAGCGTTTGTGCGCAATGCAGGGGGTTACATCAAGACGCCTGAACCGTTTGCCGAATTCCAGTGGGCGGACTTCTTCAGGACTCGCATCCGCTTGTGGAGTACATCGTTTCAATTCAGCGCCGCCGTGCAGCAGGGGGTGCATCTTGCCAAGAGCCCGGATGCGTTAGTGTTACCGGGGTTCTATAAGAGCAAGGTTGGTAGCGGAGCAAGCTCGCGCCCTTGAAGTTAAGCGTGATTTGCGCTGGGAACACGGCTGCAGATTTCCCCTTGATGAACAACTGGCGCACCAAAGAAAAACGCCGCTGGACCCTTTGCGAGTCCAACGGCGCCAACCTACTTTTCAACAAGCCTTGCGTCGAAACCTTAATGTGCCAGGAACGAACGCAGCTTCTCTGACCGGCTCGGATGCACGAGCTTGCGCATCGCCTTGCTTTCAATCTGGCGAATCCGCTCACGCGTCACATCGAACTGCTTGCCGACTTCTTCCAGCGTATGGTCGGACACGGTGTCGATACCAAAGCGCATGCGAAGCACCTTCGCTTCACGCGGCGACAATGAATCCAGCGCGTCCTTGATCGCCAGACGCATGTCGGCGTGCATGGCGGCGTCGGCAGGCGATTCGGTATTCGAATCTTCCACCATGTCGCCCAGCGTCGTGTCGCCGTCTTCGCCCAAAGGCGTTTCGAGCGAAACCGGCTGACGTGCAATCTTCAGAATGCTGCGAACCTTTTCTTCCGACAAATCGAGGCGAACCGCCAGCACCGACGGATGCGCTTCCTGTCCCGTTTGCTGCAGGATTTCGCGCGATACGCGGTTCAGCTTGTTGATCGTCTCGATCATGTGCACCGGCACGCGGATCGTCCGGCCTTGGTCGGCGAGCGAACGCGTCACAGCCTGACGGACCCACCACGTGGCGTACGTCGAAAACTTCCAGCCACGGCGGTATTCGAACTTGTCCACGGCCTTCATCAAGCCGATGTTGCCTTCCTGGATCAGATCCAGGAAATGCATGCCGCGGTTGACGTACTTCTTCGCGATCGAGATCACCAGACGCAGATTCGCTTCCGTCATTTCGCGCTTCGCCTGACGCATCTTGTGCTCGGCGGACGTCATCTGCTTGTTCAGCGCCTTCAGCTGCAACAGCGGCAACATCAGGTTCGACTCGATCTGGATCAGCTTCTGTTGCTCTGCCTGAATGGCCGGCAGACTGCGTTCAAGTGCCTTGCCGTAGGCGCTCGATGCCGTCGCGTGACGCGTTGTCCACTCGAGATCCGTTTCGTGGCCCGGGAATACTTCCACGAACTTCTCACGCGGCATGCCCGCCAGGTCGACAGCAATCTTCAGGATCCGGCGCTCGATGGTGCGGACCTGTTCGACCTGCTCATGAACCTCGGCGCACAAGCGGTCGATGGTACGAGCGGTAAAGCGGATCGTCGCCAGTTCGCGCTGGATGTGTTCCTGCACGCTGGGCCAGTCACCGGTACGCGAATCGTCGGCGATATAAGCCTTATGGAACTCGTCGAAATGGTCGCGCACGTTCGAGAAGATAGGCAGGCAGTCGCGCAGCAAATGCTTGAGGCGCGTTGCGTTTGCACGCGTTGCCTGCTCGTCTTCGGTCTCGCCGTCTTCGTCGTCGCTTTCCGACGCGAGTTCAGCTTCGTCGAGTTCGGCGTCGGTATCGGCATCAGCCGCCACCGCGTCTTCGTCGAGCGTGGTGTCCTTGAAGCCATCGACCAGTTCGTCGATGCGCAACTCGCCCGCGACAATCTTGTCCACCGTCGTGAGCAGCGTGATCACGGTCGACGGGCACGTAAATGCCGCCTTGATCATCTCGCCAAGGCCATCTTCAATGCGCTTCGCGATTTCGATTTCGCCCGCACGGGTCAGCAGTTCAGTGCTGCCCATTTCGCGCATATACATACGCACGGGATCGGTCGTCCGGCCGAATTCCGAGTCGACGGTCGCCAGCGTGACTTCCGCTTCTTCGTCCGACTGCTCGTCCGACACCGCCGTGGGGGCGGAATCGTTCAGCAGCAGCGTTTCCGAGTCAGGCGCTTCTTCATAGACGGCCACGCCCATGTCGCGGAAGGTGCTGACAATGGTTTCGATAGCCGATGTCTGAGCAAAGTTACCCGGCAGGTGATCGTTGATCTCTGCGTGGGTCAGGAAACCTTGCTGTTTGCCCAGTTGAATCAACGCCCGCATCTGGCGTTGACGTTCATCGGCTTGCTCGGGCGAGCAAACGCTTTCGTCCATGGGCCGCGACAACTTGTCGGCAGACCCACGGCGGGCTTTCGATTTTTTTGCAGGAACGCCGTTTCCGGCGGTAGATTCGGTTGGATCAAAACTTGTCATACATTTCCTCGACAGCTTTGCTCTGTAATAACAAACCAGTGCACAAGCGGTTAGACACGAGCACTACCGTGACGACCGACGGGATCATCACCTCGGGTTCAGCTATTCAGCTATTCAGCCATTCGATGCGTTGATTCGAGCAAAACTGAATCAGTTTGGAGGCGGGCGCGCTAAGGAGCGCAGTATTCGCGCGGGTCGTACAGTTTATAGCAATTTGCTTGCTGCCAGTGCGGTAAACGCCAATATCGGGCGTATTTAGTAGCCGGATGCAGAAAAACTACAACATTTAGCTCCGGCAAGCATTCATTTGCGGACGATTTAGCCCGAATCAAGGCCGCGCGAGCCTGATGAAGTCCGCTAATCGAGCTTAAAAACGCCACGCTATTCCGGCCCCGATTAATGCGTTTGCTCATTGATTGACGATTTTCGTCCACCTTGCCTTGGTGAGGTAATTTTTTCGGATTGCAACTTGGCGAGAGACCATGCGCGCGCTTCACCGGCCTTGTCCATAACCGGAAGAACGGCAGTTGGGAAGCACGTTCGCGCCGATGGAATTCCAGCCTCGGGAAACGGTGATCCCGGTCCGGCGTGTGTCGGGCGCGATGGTTCGCGTGCAACTGACCCGGTTTATACACGACGATTAGGCTGCCTTATAATCCCGGCCGCCGGAGCGCGTCACGCCTCCCCGACTGTTACGATTATTTGAAGAAACCATGCCTACACTCCCAGCCTGCCCACTATGCGCGATGGAAAATACCTACGCGGACGCCGATCGAATCGTTTGCGCAGACTGCGGTCATGAATGGTCAACTTCGGAAACTGCTCCAGCTGACGACGACGCAAATGCCGTCGTGAAAGATGCCAATGGCAACGTGCTGGTCAACGGCGACTCCGTGGTGTTGATCAAGGACCTTAAAGTGAAGGGCTCGTCGATCACCCTGAAGGTCGGCTCGAAAGTGAAAAGCATCCGGCTGGTCGGCGGCGATCATGAAGTCGATTGCAAGATGGACGCCGGCAGTTTCATGCTGAAAGCCTGCTATTTGAAGAAGGTTTAACCTCTGGCGGGAGTACGAAAAGCCATCCGTCATGGATGACTTTTCGTAGACTTCACCAACACACTTAGCCGCCCGATATCGGATTGCCGTGGTCGTCGGTATCGAAGGTCTGCGACTGGAACGCAAAGAAAAACGCGCGCCACGTCTTGTCGGCATACGCGATCATCAGCGCCCCGTCCTGGTACACGCCGTTATCCTGCTCATACGGGGCGGCGTTCCCCTGGTTCATATGGATGTCGTGAACACCATTGCCGGGGACGAACTTGAAATACTGGTCCGGCTTGTTTTCTTCAGGACCCCATCGCGATCCAAATGCGTAAATGATCGACCCTTCCATGGCCATCGCTGCAACGACCGCGCTTTCCAGTTTGTCTTTCAGGTCATTGGTCGAACCGGGCGCGTCGGCGGGAACCGGCGTCATCGCCTTGGTATTGACCAGACCGCTGCGCACGTAGTCGATGGCGAGACCGCCGGGCGTGGATGGCAGCTTGGTGAAACCGGGCGTCAACGCGCCCAGGCCGCTCGTTAATGAATCGGGCAACGTATCCCGCTCTTCGAACAATACCGTTGACGGCGCGTGCGGCGCCGACGACTTGACGTTCGATGCAATCCGGAAAACCGTTGTTCCCGCGTGGACCAGGATTTGATAGTGGTCGTCATCGGCATTGCGAAGATGACCGGTCACGGTGCCCTTGAGCACCCCGTAGTTCACTGCCATGCATCCTCCTCGTGTTAAGACCGGCAGCAACTGCTGCCTCCCGCTTCTTGCACCTTCTTGCACCTTCTTGCACCTTACTCCTGCGCGCGCCCTCGCTCGAACATTGCACGCGCCGTTGCCGCGGCCGCCGGGCGCCCGAGGTCGGGTGCTTCAAAATGCGCGATCTGACGAGTCGCGAGATCGACCGTGACGTAATCGCTCGGCGATTTCCTGGAACTCCCATCCGATGTTGTCGCGTGATACTCAATGCGAAGCTGCGCCTGCGTTACGACAATACGCAAATAACCGTAGTGGGTGTCGTCGTAACTTTCCAGCACGACCTGGTCCGTCGAACTGCTTGCCGCCTGGATGACCTGCGGCGCGCGCATCGGGGTGTCGCCGTGTTTCGCAAGCTTCGCGAGAGCGTGGCCGCCGTTGCCGCAGACGAGATACGGAATATGCGTACCGTCGGCACTGCGCGTACGGGTGAAGCGCTGATAGTTATGCGCGTGCCCCGACAAGAAGGCATGCGGCCAGATCCCGTTCGCCGCGCACACCTTGTCGATCTGGGCCAGCAACTCGACACTCCAGCCGTGCGCCGCGACGGTATAGGGCGGATGGTGATCGGCAACGATTAGCGCGCCCTGATAGTTCTCCGACCTGACCCGCTTGAGCGCGGCATCGAGGAACTGAAGCTGGCTTTTACCTACATGCGAATCCGCGATCACGCCCGGATCTTCCAGCGTATTGCTGTACAGGACCAGCACGCGAACGAACGGTGCTTCGAACGTAAAAAAGACGCCCGGCTGGATCTGCGCGGTACGCGACAAACCGCCCGCTTCCGGCGTGACCACGATTTTTTCGGCGCAGAAATTGCGCAAGAATGCGGCCAGACTCTTGGCGTGAGCTTCCGGCGAAACCATGCCGTCGTGATTGCCCGCGCAAGCGAGGATAGGCGCAGGATAGTCCCGATAGGGTTCGTAGAACTGGTCGTAGTAGTACTTCCCCTCGCCGAAGTCGTAGACCACGTCACCGAGCAGCAACGCGAACTGCGGCACTTCGTTCGCGGCCGTCTCCACGAAGTCGGCGGTCATCTTATCCGCCACCTGGTTCTGCGAAGCCGGACCGCTCGTGTTGCCGCAATCTCCCGTTGCATGAAAAACGAGTTGGCCGCCCGCATTGATTCGATGGGCCGCGTTCACGTTGCCGCCCATCACATCGGCCAGCGTCAGCGTGGGCTCTACTCCGCCTCGTGGCGCAGGGAACGGCAACGGGAACAGCTTGTGTTCGGCATTGAGTTTGTCGATTTCTTTGTAGGCCGCGTCATCGGAGGGATGGGGCACGCGGAACACGGTCGGGTCGGCGGTCGCCTGGGGCTGCGCAAAAACCGGCTGTGCGAGGACCCGGGAGCCGAGCGGGTTTTTCTTGCTGGCCACACCCGGCGAATGAGCTTTGTCGCCGTGCTTTCCTTGCGCAGTTACGCGGCGTGTGGCCGACAACTTGCGGCTTGCTTTCTCGCGGCCACCCTTCGTGTTCGTCTTTGCTTTCGTCGGCATTCATCCTCCTTGCAGCAATCGATCGATGTGTGCGAGGCGAGATGCGCGTTGCGTTCAGTATTGCGTTCATCGCCGGGCGGTTCGACAGGCTGTCTGCGAAGAAGTGCCATCGAATAGAGGAGTGTCGAAAAACATCCGTTCAATGTTCGGTTGCCATCAAAACGTCATTAAAAAGGCGTACCGGGAGCGATCACTCGCAGCGCCTTTCGCGTTATGTACGGTCGCAGACACATGAGCATTTGTGAGCGGTATGTAATGTCACCGTCACGACTCTTTCGTCGCGTACAGTGCACCGTTCGACCACCGTCACCGCTTATCAGGTCTTGCGACATCCATGAACGCACCTTCTCTTTCCGACCACCACGTCAGCGACGCCCCCGATAGCACACGGTTAGGCCGCGCATTCGCGGCCAGGCTCGACATGACCATCAAACGCTCGGGGCTTTCGTCCGGACGCGTAGCGAAATCGCTGGGTGTTACCGAAGGGGATGTGGCGCTGTGGCGCGCGGGTATCACTCTGCCGCGAGCCGCGGACTGCCGCCGCTTGTCGGAACTCCTGCATGTGGAGATGGCGTGGCTGAACGGCGGGTCGAAGCCGGTTGGCGAAAGCGAACGCAGGTCCGATAGGGCGAATGCAATCGTTTAGCGGCGGCGCGATTTATCGACGACTCGCTGCCTTTTATCACGCGCCGGACAATTGTCCGGCGGAATCCGCCACGAAGAAGCAAGTAGCGCGCACGACCCAGATCGGGCCATGCGCCATGCGGCATTTGCGGTCGCTACGCGGTCAAACGCGCGGCCGTATCGAAGAACTCAATCCAGCGCGTCAACAAGCCGTCCTTGACGGTGCAGATGTGAACCCACTCCGACTCGAATGGCTTGCCGGTTTCGCTGAGCGTCACCCGGACAAACCCGAGAACGACAATATGCTCCTTCGCGTCGATAAACTCCCGGGGTTCGAACGCCGTGATCTCGCCGTCCGCATCCAGCTCCTTGAAGAACTGGCCAACCTCCTGCCGGGTATGGCACTGCGTTGGAAAAGGCAACGAGGCGGGACCTACGACCCGCCAATCGACCGTCGGCGCGATGCACTCGAGGACTGCCTCGATGTCCTTGCGCCCGAACGCTTGATAAGCCCGCTTCACAACTTCCATGGGCGTGTCCATGAAATCCTCCCAGCGATAAAAAAGTGGCGCGGGACGGTCGACCGGACGAATCGAGTTATCGCGAAGTCGATGCTGGCCGGCGGAGCACTTTCATCAAGGCTGCGCCGTTGCCAAGCGGGACCTCGCCTGCGCTCGACACGCCGTCCCACGTGAGACGGTCAGCTTCGCAAATGCCTTAACGCAGCGGCAGCGTTGATAACCACGCATACCGGTCCATTAAAGCGGTTCTGTTTGGATGGCCGAGAGTTTCCCCTGTGTCAGGATTCACAGGTCATAACAAAGGGGGAATCGTCATAAGAACGGGCAGGATTCGGCGTCTTCCAGTTGTGGCCGACCTTAAGTGCAATGTCTTAACCAGCGCGTTGAACGGTGTTATAGGTCGCGCCCGGATATAAATCCAGGGTGTCAAGCATGGATCGACTGCAGCAGCACCAGGACATACTTAAACAAGGATGCCTAAGTATTAATCAGCTTACTTCGAACATTCCAGATGCGAAGATTGAGCGCCCTCTCTACGAGGCGAAACTCCAGCGCGATTTGCCCATCGCTTTCGCGACGTTGAGCGCCTTGTCGGCGGCATTGAGCGCCGTCAGCACGTCGCTGCCGTGATCGGGAATCAGCGCCACGCCAATACTCGCGCCGACATTCACCGTGACATGCGCGGTCAATGGAAACGATGCGGACATTTCGCTGATCAGGCGATCCGCGAACGCCGCCGCTTCCTCATAGTTTTGCGCGCCAACCGTGACGACAAATTCGTCGCCGCCAATGCGAAACACCATGTCCTCCGGCCCTTTCAATGCGTTGAGGCGGCCACCGATCATCACCAGCAAAAGGTCCCCTGCTTCGTGGCCGTACTGGTCGTTGACGGGTTTGAAGCCGTCCAGGTCGATATAAAGAACAGCCGTTTTCGCCGCGCCGTCCGACACCGTTTTGTATCGGGTCTGCGACGCATGGATCAACCCGGCGCGATTCGGCAGGCTGGTCAGCGCGTCATGGCGCGCACGGTGATCGTTTTCCCGTTCGGCTTTCATGGTCGAGACGAGCAGTCCATTCAGGCGGAACGCGGCAATGCTCATTGCGACGAGGTAGAACGGAATCTGAATCAGCGTCAGGCTCAGGATGAGCTCTTTGGACATTGCCGCTGCAATACAGCACGGGCCAAGGGACAGAAGAATCATGATCCCGACCAGCCGGGGCGCGCCGAAATTCCGGAAGCAGATGCCCCCTACCATCGCGGCAGCGGACAAGCACGAGAGCGTGGCAGCAATCCAGTCGGCGCTCAGGATGCTGATAAATGCACCGTAACCCACGCTGGCGCCCCAAAGCACACCCAGGAGCAGATAGATATCGGTGTAGGTCGGTTGTCCGCGCCTCGCTGCCCGATGCGCCGCGACGAGCAAGATCAGCCGCGCGCTGCACAGAACGACTTCTATCACCACCCATGCAATGAATGCCGCCGAGGGTTCGCGAAGCGCGATAGCCACGGAGACGGCGATGGTGTTAAGCACGCCGCCCGCAAAAATAGGCAGCGTGCCGAACAGACTTCCGATCAGCGCGACCCGGATATCGTCGGGTACATCGGACCCGGAATAACATAACCAGGTCGTGAATCTCCAGCGAGGCAAGCTAAATGGCGCTATTTTCGTATCCATGGATCGATTCATTTTATGCGCGACTGCCGTGTCATATTGCTCGTCACGGCCAGCGCTCCCCCGAGCGCTTTAGCCGAATAAGCGGCTATTCTATACGTGCCTTAAGTCACGCGAATGCGAGCGCTTCAATGGGAGGGCGATGAATTGCGGCCAATTCGCTTGATGGACGGATGGCGCTGCCCGGTGAAATAAAACAGGAAGGGAGCGCGCTTAGGGAGTTCGCTTAGCGAGCACATTCTGGAAGGGATCAAACACTTTAATGAGCGCGGCTCTGAAGGCCGCTTCCGGCTGAGTCTGATCCGATTCAAACTCAGCCGATAACACCCGCTTGCTAACTTTCCCGCTCGCGAAGCTTACGCCGCAGGATCTTCCCTACATTGCTCTTGGGCAGTTCGTCGCAAAACTCGACGGTCTTCGGTCTCTTGTACCCAGTCAGTTGCTCCCGGCAAAACGCCAGGATGTCGCCTTCCGTAAGTTCCGGATCACGACGCACGATAAACAACTTCACCGCCTCACCCGCATGTTCATCGCGCACGCCAATTGCCGCGACCTCCAACACGCCAGGATGCGAGGCGACCACGTCCTCGATTTCGTTCGGGTAAACGTTGAAGCCGGACACAATGACCATGTCCTTCTTACGATCGACAATTTTCACGAAGCCGCGACATCCATGATACCGATGTCGCCGGATTTAAAATAACCATCCGGCGTCATGGCGCTGGCGGTGTCATCGGGCCGGTTCCAATAGCCCGCCATCACCTGCGGACCAAAAATGCAGATCTCGCCGGGCTCGCCATGCGGAACCTCGCGGCCGTCGTCATCGCGAATTGAAACGAACGTCGACGGCAACGGCACCCCGACCGTTCCGTTAAACGCAGTGCCGTTGGACGGGTTGGTTGTCGCACATGGCGAAGTCTCCGACAGCCCGTAGCCCTCGAGGATCGGCTTGCCCGTTCGCTCATACCAGCGCGCGGCCACTGCTTGCTGGATCGCCATGCCGCCGCCATTCGCAAGCATCAGGCCGGACAGATCGAGCGTCGCAAAACCGGGGTCGTTCAACAGCGCGTTATATAGCGTGTTGACGGCGGGGAACGAGTTGATCGCGTAGCCCTGCAGCGCCTTTATCATGCCGGGAATGTCGCGCGGGTTCGGAATGAGGATACCGAGTCCGCCGGCGCGCATGGTCAGGAACGCGCACACCGTCAGTCCGAAGATGTGATACAGCGGCAACGCGGCCACAGTGACAATCGGACGGGCATCGGGGCGGTTCCGGGTCACCGGCTCGCGCCACACTTCGCTCTGAAGCACGTTGGCGATCAGGTTCCGATGCAGCAGCATCGCCCCTTTGGAAACGCCCGTTGTACCACCGGTGTATTGCAGCACCGCCAGGTCATCCGGCTTGAGGTCGGCCCGCACAAACGGGCTGCGGGCACCTTGCGCCAACGCGTCCCAGAAACCGGTACGCGGAGTACGCGCCTGCGCGTCCAACGTAAGCGAGTCTGACGCCCCCATCATCTCGCCCATCGACGTCACCACGACATGCGCCACCCGCGTATTGTGTTGAACAGCCTGGAGGACGGGATCGAATGCGTCGAGCAGGATAATTGCCTCGGCCCCGCTATCGACCAGTTGATGTTCGAGTTCGCGTGGCGTATAGAGCGGATTGACGTTCACGATCACATAACCAGCGCGCAGGATAGCCGCCATTGCCACCGGATACTGCAGCACATTCGGCATCATGATCGCGACGCGCGCACCGCGGGCGAGCGCCTTCGATTGCAGCCACGCGCCTAGATTGCGCGATTGCACATCGAGTTCCGCATACGTCAGCGTCCTGCCCATGCAGGCAAACGCCTGCCGTGACGCAAACGCCTCAAAGCTCTCGTCGAGCAGGTCCGGCAGGGAACGGTATCGGGCCGGGTCGATATCAGCGGGAACCCCGGGCGGATAAGCTTCCAACCAGATTCTTGCCGTTGTGCTTTTCATTCTTTTGCTCCTCGATGTCTAACGTGCCGCTAGCGCGGGCAAGCGTCGCGACGGCCGATCAAAACAGGCTATATACATACGCAGTTGATCACTGGTTCCGCGCTCCAGAACAACGGTCCCGTCCTGAAGCAGATCCGGCACCTGGCCCGCGATGTCGCGCAGCATCGTGTACAAAGCAGCGGTATTGAGTGAAAGCTGGAGGTGAGCGTCTGGCCAGGGCCGCTCGTGAACCTGAAGCACGCCCTTACGCAATTCGAGCGCGAACGTGGCGTCCCGGTCTGTCAGCCGCAGCGCGAGGACCATGTGTACATCGGCAGACAGAACGGGATCAACGCCAACGCAAAGGCGCTGCAACACGTTGCCAAGCGGTTGCGCGCGCATCACGTCCATGGAGGCCAATCCGCCGCCGCCCGCGAACGGCAGTTCGTCATAGGCATGTTCCAGCTCGCGCGCCGCGCTCAAGTACCAGTTGCGCCAGTTCGTGTTCTCGGTTTGGTACCCCAACCCTCGCAACGCCTCCGCCTTGATCGTGCGGGCGTCGGTATCCGTTGTATCGAGTCGCACGAGCAAGGTGGCCAACTCGGCGGCCCAGCGCCAGTCCGCGTCCCCGAGCGCCACCCGGGCGGCCGCGCGCACGGCTTCGGCACCGTTCATCATGTCGACCGTGCGACGGGCCCGCTCTCCACGCGGCAACGGATCGAGCGAAGCGGGGTCGCCGTCGAACCAACCGAGTTGTCCGGTGTAGACCTGCCGCACAGAATGCTTGACCGTGCCGTAGTACTCGCCCAGCCACGCGTGCCCTGCCAGATGTGGGGGCAGCGACGGAATGGCGTCGGCGAGTTCGTCCTGCGTAAGGCCCAGATTCATATGGCGGATCGCCTGGTCGTGGATGAACTGGATTGCGTCGCGATACACGGACAATACCTCCGCCACCGCCGCTTCGCCCGACACCGGCCGGCCGTGCGCCGGCACCATGTGCATTGCATGGAAGCCACGCATCATGTCAATCGTTCGATACCAGCGCACCGGATCGCGATAGCGCGTGCCGCGCAGCGTATGCACGTTCGCGAGACACTCGCCCTGGATCACTTCCGCCGACAGCAGGACGCCAAGCTCAGGCAGCCACATTACGATCTCGTCATCGGCTTCCGATGGCGCATAGCGGAACTCGAACCGCACCCCTGCGAGCACGATGTCCAGCGTATCGTCGAAGACATGCGTCGGCGCGAGAAAACTGGCCGCTTCGGCAATCAACACCGGCCCGATTCCTGCATTGACCTTGCCGGTCGCGCCAGCGGGCAGCAAGGTGCCGAAGCTGTAGGCCGAGCGCGCCGCGAGAATAGGCGCGACAAGATTTGCGTTGTTGATGACTGTTTCCATCAACGAACTATGCGCGATGATCTCGACACTTCCCTCGGCCAGTTGCGCCTCATTGGCAAACGCACGCACGCCGCCCGTGTGGTCCGTGTGGTTGTGGGTGTACACCACCGCTTTCACTGGCAACTGCGCATGGCGCGGATCGATTGCGCAGAAGTCCTCATAGATACGTTTTGCCGCCGATACCGCCTCGGTTGTGTCGATCACCACGATGCCGTCGTCGCCAACCACGAAGATGATGTTCGCAATCGCATAACCGACCGCGCAGTACACGCGCTCCGCCACACGGTAGATGCGCTGCGCCATGCGCTTCGAATGTTCCGTCAAACGCGGCGGGACGGTGGGCGCGGCAATCGCGAAGGCGAGGTTCACGCCGGCATCGAACGCGACATCAAGCGGCTCGCCAATGTGTGGCGCGTCAAAAGCGGGCTGGCGCAATGTGCCGGCGCAACATGGGGTCATGGATGTCTCCTTGCGGTGATTGTTAATCAAATCGGAATCGGAATTCTTATTCCGTTTTTTGCGAAAAATCATGGAGTAGCCAAAATCAGGCAACGGCAAAATTGTGTCTTGAGCCAAGGCGCGAGGCGGCGGCTCGTCAGCGTCAACGGACCCGGGTTGTTCAGGACGATGTTGACGAGCATCCCCAGGATCAGTTGAAGCGCTGCCTGCACCTCGAACTCAATCGGCCCTGCATCCACTTTTTTCGCGCCACGTTCCTTAATGATCGCGGCGACAAGCGGCGGCACGATCAACGCAAGCACGTCGCGGTTCGCTTCCTTGACGACGTCCCACGTCGCTCTCGGCCGCGCCACGCGTAAGAGGGACGCATGGAACAGCCCGCGGTTGCGGCGAAACGACTGCACGTACATTTCGATGATCGCATTCGCGACTGCTAGTGCGTCACCCGAGCGCCATTCGGACCCGCTCGCGACCAAGTCGCGAATACGGTCGCGACCTTCGGTCATGGCGCGGTCGAGCACGACGTCGAAAAACATGTCTTTGCTATCGAAGCGCCGATAAAACGCGCCAATAGACGTACCCGAGCGTTCAACGATATCCGTGATGGACAGATCGTCCAGATTGCCACTCGCCTCGATCAACTCGCGGCCGGCCTGAAGCATCTTTTCCAGCCCGATCTGACTGCGCGCCTGCCGTGGTACGGCGAGAGACGATTCAACTGCTGCGCGGCTTCGTGGTTCGGGTCTGGACATGGGGTTTTGTAAGCGATGCTGCATAAAAACGGAATCGGGATTCCGGATCCTCGGCGAACACCCGGGCTTTGTCAACCCGGCCAAGGGAAAGCCCTATGCCTGCCGCCCGGCGACTTCACGATTTACATCATGCCTCGCGCGGCCGTATTGGTAACGTTCATGACTTCCTCGGTCAACGCCAGCGCCGCGCTGGCGGCTGGAGAATGCGTTCGCTCAGCCAGCGACACCAGTGCGAACTCAAGGCTCAGTTTCGGCGGATGCGTAAGCGGGATGCGCGCGAGACGCCGAAGCTCCAGGTCGCGCCGGACCGCCGAGGCGGTTGCGAACAAAACCGCGTCCGTTCTGGCCACTACCTCCTTGAGCACCGCGACGTCATTGCACTCGACTTGCAACGGAATTTCCTCGTGCGCGCGGTACTTGAGCAGGCGATGCAGCGCATCTTTCATGAACCCGGGCAGCGACACGGAAACGAGAGGAAACTCCCGCAACGCGGAGAGCGGCACCGGGCCGCGCGCGAGCAGTGGATGATCCGGCCGCGCAAACCAGCCGCCTTCATGACGCGGCAACCGGTGCAACGCCAGATCCGGCGCGACGGGCGGAACGCGCCGGTCAGTCACCACGAAATCGACCCGTTCCGCGCGAAGTTTTTGCACCAATTCTTCGCCCTCGCTCAGTTCGATCAATACCTTGATCTTCGGAAAACGCTGTGAAAACTCGACCAGCAGGTCCGGCAACAGCACAACAGCCGCATAGGGTCCGAGGCCAATTTTCACCTCGCCGAGTTCGTGCGCCTTAAGCAACTCGACATCACGAAACATGCACCGGGTTTCGAACAAAACCCGCCTCGCGCGCTCGACCAGGAGGCGGCCGGCAGCCGTCAGCGCGACCCCTCGCGCGGCCCGATCGAACAGCTTCATGCCCAGTTCGTCCTCAAGCGCCTGAATGCTGCGGCTCAGCGCCGGCTGGCTCAAGTGGACCCGGCCAGCCGCGCGGGCGAAACTTCCTTCCTCAGCCAGCGCAACAACGTGAGCGAGTCGACGCGAATTGATTTCATGCATTTTCTGCAACGTTCCGATAAAGATATTGCACTTGAACTATTGCGTTATACCACCTCAAATGGGCGGCAAACCAGCGGCCAGGACCCCCTTGAATCAGGCCACCATTAGAGCTGCATAGGAGACGTTATTGAAAACCCCATCATCGCGCACCGCTCCAAAACCCGCCTTGTCCGCCATCGTTTCCATTTTCTGCTATCGGTAACGCGTCGGGGTACGAAGCTCGCTGCCCCCACTGCCAGGACATTTTCAGGAGCATGAGATGTTTGAAGTAAAAGAATCCAGATTCGTGCTGGACGGCTCTGCGCCCACGGCAACAACAAGCCATCGACGCTGGGTGATCGTGGCGACGCTCTTTCTCTTCATGGCGATCAATTTCGCCGACAAAGCCGTGTTGGGTCTCGTCGCGCTGCCGCTCATGCACGACATGCAGTTGACGCATACGCAATTTGGAATCATCGGAAGTGCGTTTTTCCTGCTATTCGCGTTATCGGGGATCAGCGTCGGGCTGGTTGCCGACCGGCTCAACGTGAAGTGGCTGATGGCGGGCCTGGCGCTCGTGTGGGCCGTCGCGCAGTTGCCGCTAGCGTGGCCCACCAGCTTCGCCGTGCTGCTGGCGTGCCGGATCCTGCTCGGCGCGGGAGAAGGGCCGGCGTCACCGCTCGCGCTGCACGTTGTGTACACCTGGTTCGAGGATCATGAACGCGCGCTGCCAACCACCATCGTCCAGCAAGGCGCCACAACCGGCATCATCCTGGCCGGGCCGGTGCTTACTTTCATCGCTCAGCGCTGGTACTGGCACGCAGCGTTTCTATCGCTGGGCGTGGTCGGCGTCATGTGGACACTCCTCTGGCTGGGGGTGGGAAAGAGCGGCGATAAGTGCGGCGATACGTGGGGCGTTAAGCATCGCCGTCAGCCGCTCAACAATGCGCTGCGCGCTGGCTGGGCTCCAGTCCGCCCCAGTGTGAGTTATTGGCGGCTCCTCACTGACCGGACCGTGATCGGCGTGCTGTTGCAGGGACTTGTCGGCTATTCGGTGATAGCGATAGGCGTGACCTGGGTACCCAGCTATTTTAGGGTAGCGCTCGGGTTCAGCGCCACGGAGGCCGGCTGGCTTTTCGCTCTGCAAGTGGCGGCGCAAATTCCCATCGGGCTCGCGCTGGCCATGGTGTCCCATCGAATGCTCGCACGCGGGGTGCCGTCGCGGCTCGCGCGTGGCGCACTGATTAGCAGCGCATGCGTCGCGAGTGGAATGGCTTACTGCATGCTTTACCTGGATGCTCCGCCGTTCGTGAAAGTGGCAGTGATGGCACTGGCAAGCGCGCTGGCCCTCCAGGCCTTCACGTTCGGCCCTCTGCTGGTGGCCGAGGTCACGCCTGACTCACGGCGCGGCGCGATGCTGGCAATCACGAATTCTATTGCGACGTTGGCGGGTTTGATTGCGCCTGCGGCGATGGGCAAGGTGCTGGGCGCAGTGGCGAACAATCGAGGGTACGAGTTGGGCTTTAGCGCCACGGGCGTGCTATTGATCCTGGTGGGCGCAGCAGGATTCTTGTTGCTCGATCCGCAACGCTCGCATCGGCGGCTGCAACAACCTTCCGTTTGAGAGCGGTTCAATTCCGGGGACCCGGCTTCCGAAATGCAAGGACTAAAAAAAACTGCGGCGCCCGGTTAAATTCGGGAGCCGCAGTTTTTTATCGAGCGGGCAGTGAAGTTAGAACTGGTGACGCAAGCCGGCCATAACGCCCAATTGTGTGCCCTTCTGAGCCAGCCCGATACCATTGACACCCTGCAATTGCGCGCCGATCAGGTCTCCCCGATATTGCGAGTAATCTGTTTCCAGATAAACGTCCGTACGCTTGGACAAGTTGTAGTCACCCACTAGCTGATACTGCCACGCTGACCCGTTCTTCGACTGAGTCTTGCCATCCTGAAGCGTGCGCCACACGTTCGCTGCAAAGTGCCACGCGTTGCCCACCTGCTGCGTGACGCCGCCCATGATCATGCGGCGTTTTGAAAAGTCGGTGTACTTGAGCGCCGTCAGCGCTGCCGCCGTAAAGGGTCCGTTAGCAAAGTTGGAGAACCCGGCGTCGTTCTGATCAACGATATACCCCAGCGCAAATCGCGTCTTGTCCCATGTGTACGATCCCCCAAAGGTCCACGACTTTGAATCGGCGCCATTCACTGAATCCTTTGATTCCTTATACGCGCCACCCAGCGAGACCGGACCGCCCGCCGGCGCGTAGGCGGCGGCCAAACCCATCTCGCTGCCATACGAGGTGTGACCGGCGACACCGCCGAACGCATAGCCTGCCGAGACCATGAGATCGTGAGCATGAAACTGATACTGAACCTGATTGCTGGTCCAGATCCCGCCGGTCATTGTCACCTCGGGCTGGAAGCTGAAGTCGTACGGAATCCAGGGATTGCTGCCGTACCCGCCAATGGTGATCCCTTCAATCATCACGTTGTACTGACGACCGATAATGACCTGGCCATAGGTACTCGAGCGTATTCCGACCTGTGCTTCGTTGAAATAGGGCAACGTGGGATCACTTTGGCCGTTATTGATGTCGAACCGATTTTCGAGCTTGAAGAAGGTCGACCAACCGCCGCCCAGATCCTCGACGCCCTTCAGGCCCCAACGGCTTTGTGTCATGCCGCCATTGCCCAGCGCTACGCTTGAATCACCGGCTTTGTTAGCGTTCGTCATGTAGCGCACGCTTTCATCGACGACGCCATACAACGTGACGCTCGATTGCGCATGCGCTTGCTGACAAGCCAACGCGACCGGCAGCAAGGCATAACGCCATTTGCTCAACTTCCTCATACTGGGCGGGCTCAAAATTGAAGCGCAACACCAAAGCGTATAAGGTGTTGTAATGCATAAAGCAAATCAGTACGAGCAGTTGCAAGCTGAGGAACGTTTGGAGATTGCGAGCCTACGTCAACGGGGTTCTAGTATTCGGGCCATGGCCCGAATACTCGGGCGCTCGGCCTCTACCCTTAGCCGCGAACTCAGGCGCAATAGTTCTGTGCTTGGTTATGTCCCAGCAGCGGCGCACGCACTCAGTTCGGCCCGACGATCCAACAGTGCGGTCGCGCCCAAACTCGGGCCTCACAGCGCTTGCTGGAGGGTCGTCCTCACGCTGCTGGAGTGGCGTTGGTCGCCTCAGCAAATCTCTGGAGTCCTCAAGCGTATGTTCCCAAACGATCCGACTTTGCAGGTCTCGCACGAAACGATTTACACCACTATCTACGCCCACCCAGGCGGCGAACTACGGCGTCAACTCATTGCTTGTTTGCGTCGTGCTCATCGCGCCCGTATGTCGCGGACACGGGGTAGTGATCGCCGCTGGCAAATTCCAAATATGGTCAGCATTCACGTGCGCCCACCTGAAATAGAGGATCGCGTGATGCCCGGGCACTGGGAGGGCGACTTCATTAAAGGCGAAGGCAATCGCTCTTCAGTGGGCGTGTTGGTGGAGAGAACCAGCCGTCTAGTGCTGCTGGCTAAGATGGACGATGCCACAGCCGAATCTGCACTGGCTGGCTTCTCCGCCAAGCTCAACTCGATCCCCGAGCACTTGCGTCACAGCTTCACTTACGACCAGGGGCGTGAACTCTCACGGCATCAAGAACTTGCCGCTCAAACAGGCGTGAATGTCTATTTTTGCGATCCACACAGCCCGTGGCAGCGAGGAACTTGTGAAAATACCAACGGCCTGTTGCGCGAGTACTTGCCCAAAGGCACCGACCTTTCCGTCCATAGTCAGGCCGACCTCGACGTCATTGCAGACAGCTTGAACAACCGCCCTCGTGCTACGCATGCGTTTCATTCACCCTTCGAGGTATTTGCCGCGACACTAAAAGCAGCGGATCTCGCAACGTCATCTAAACATTAGACCAGTTGTTGCACTTCGACTTGAGACCGCC